>NZ_JVIP01000033.1:0-63228 GCF_001076435.1 Corynebacterium sp. 401_CJEI | reverse complement strand
CAAAAAGTGTGTCTGACTTTCAGCATTACTGCTGATTAGGCTGGGTAAATCGGGCGGATATAAGCATCAAGACCTTATATCCGCCCGATTAGTGTTCAATCCACCGGAATGGCACCCGCATGTGCTAATCGGGGGTTGGTGTGCTTTCCGGGTGAGTAAAAACAGACCACGATGCCCGATATGCGCTGGGCAAATGAAGAAAAACGGAACCACTTCTAAAGGCACAACCAGGTGGCGATGCAAGGACCCGAACTGCGGCAGTTCCACGACACGAACCCGCACCGACCGCACGCAGACCCGCGACTTTAAAGCCTTCGTCTCTTATGCCACCTCCACAGCAACGTTGTCTGAACTCGCCCAGCAACAAGGGGTAAGCCGTTGGACACTTGACCGCCGATTCAAACCGTTCTGGCTCATCGACATCCCCAACGACGGTGACCCACAGCGCATCTACGACCAGATCTTCATCGACGGTACCTACACCGCCGCCGGATGCTTGCTCGTCGCAGCCAGCCACGACCACGTCATCGCATGGCACTGGACCAAACACGAAACCGCCCACGCCTACACGCAGCTACTCCGCAAAATCGCTGAGCCGCTCTGCGTCGTCCTCGACGGCGGACAAGGCGCACTTACTGCGATTAAAGCCTGCTGGCCGAACGCGATAATCCAACGATGCCTCGTCCATGCGCAACGCGTCATCCGCCGCTACACCACATCACGACCACGCACCGACGCCGGCAAAGCCATCTACGCCCTGGCGTTGAAACTGACCCGTATCACCACACTCGACCAGGCACGGGAGTGGACGCTGCGTCTGCACGACTTCGGACAGGTATTCAAAGCATTCCTCAACGAGAAAACGCCCGTGTCAAAAGAGCGCCGCACACTCAACAACCAGTGGGAATGGACCCATCTGCGAGTTCGCAAGGCATACAACTCCCTGCTGCACCTCTCACGGAAAGGATGGCTGTTTACCTACCTGCAGCCACCACCGAATGCGCTTGAGCCTCAACGCTGGGCTTCAACGACAAACAGTCTGGAAGGCGGCATCAACGCCGGGCTCAAACGCATCGCCGACGCGCATCGCGGCAGGTCCGGGGAACGCCAACGAAAAATGCTCGAGTGGTACCTGCACTCGAAAACGCAACTGCCTGACGACCCATTAAAGATCGCCAGGCAGTGCAATTTCGGCCAAGATCAACTCGCCAAAGTCAACGATCTTGTCGAAGAAGACCACAACAAAGCCGACCATGAAACAGGCCGACCAGCCTTCTACGACAACGCTATCCCAACCGAGTACGAACACTCGATAGGAATCAGAAAAGGCCCCATGAAGTAACAAACGGTGTGCCCGCCCCGCAACACGCCGAGCGGACACACTTTTTGCTACTTAACCCGTTAGTTGAGTCAACTACTTGACTTCCGCCTTCTCAATACGGACTTCCTTAGCTGGCTTACCGTCAGAGGTACCGCCACCCTCGATACCGTTCTTCGCAATGTCCGCAACCGTCTTGGTGCCCTCGTCAGTCATGGAGCCAAGCACGGTGTACTGCGGAGGCAGCTGAGAATCTGCCCAGTTGAGGAAGAACTGGCTGCCGTTGGCATCCGGGTCACTCGGGTTTGCCATGGCGATAGAGCCCTTCGGGTACACCAACGGGGTGTTCTGATCCAGGCCGGAATCCTTGACCGGCCACTCGCCAGCGAACTTGAAGCCCGGTCCGCCGGTACCGGTACCAGTCGGATCGCCACACTGCAGAACGTTCAGGCCACCACCGGTAATACGGTGGCACACGGTGTCGTTGAAGTAGTTGGACTTGGCCATGTGCTCAATTGCATTGACGCCGCAAGGTGAAATAGCGCGGTCCAGCTCCATCGGAATGTCGCCCTGGTTAGTCTTCAGGGTGATGGTTACAGTGCCAGTGGCGGGAACGTTGTCGGTAGCTGGCTTATCTATGTCCTTCGATGCCTCGCCATCATCCGGGTAGTCACAGGTCACGGTTTCCGGAAGTGGGGAAGAGCGCTTCATTGGAACCTTTTCACCGCTGACGGGAGTAGCTGTCAGAGCTGCAGGTTCGACTGGAGTCGTGGATGCATCAGCGGCCTCATTGTCGTCAGCGCCGCCAGCCGTGGTCAGCAAGTAGATGCCGCCACCGATAAAGAGCAGGATAGCCAAGGTAGTTACGACAACGCCCAGTGGCTTCAGCTTCTCGGCACGTGCACGGCGCTTAAGTTCGCGCTCGAGCGTCCGCATCGCATCTTTGCGCCTTTGCTCATTATTGGCCACTAGTCTTTCTCCGTATCTGTTAGTCATCTATTGCTGGTGACGGAACACCAGCGGACGATTTTGCCCATTGATAGTGACCGCATTTGAAGTAACAGCTCAGTCGGTCACCGTCGCGTACACAATCGACCATTATGCCCGGGATTGCTTCCCATTTGCGAGATGACAGGCCAACGAGCAAGGGGAAAGGTGCTCTCTTCCCGTTGTTGGAAGGCGCAAATAGCCTGCCGGGGGCTGTACACAATCGTTACAATGGAGCGCCATGGAGATATTTGGTTTTGCAGCCGGCCCTTTTCAGACCAACTGCTACGTGGCAACAGGCGCTCCGGAAATGGACGGCCTGTCCACCCCATGCGTCATTGTTGACCCGGGCATGGGGGCGTTCGAGGTAGTACGCGGCGAGGTTGAGAAGCGAGATTGGAAGCCGGAAGCAATTCTGCTGACCCATGGTCATATCGACCATGTCCGCGATGTCGCGGAGGCCGCCGACTTCTGGGATATCCCCGTCTTCATTCACGAAAGCGACAATGTGTTGCTGGCCAATCCGAAGCTCGGCGGTTCTTCTTTCGGACACCTCTTTGACATCGATTCTATGCAGGCTTATACGGAAGCCGATTTCTTCGAGGATGGCGACGAAGTAAAGTGGGCAGGGTTGAATTGCGAAGTCATTCACGCTCCGGGTCACTCTCCGGGATGCGTGATGCTGCGCGCTTCCGATGGGGAAGATGAGATTGTCTTCAGCGGGGACGTCCTCTTTAAGGGGGCTATCGGTCGCGTAGATTTGCCGGGCAGTAGTCCGGAGCACATGCAGCAGTCGTTGAAGGATAAGGTCCTCCCGCTGGCGGATGACCTCATGATTCTTCCGGGCCATGGCTCCGCATCGTCGATAGGCGAGGAGCGCGCGACCAACCCGTTCCTGCAAAACCTCACCTAGCCTGGCTGACACGTCGTGAGAGTTGGCAGGTAGAGTTAGCGGGGTGAACTCTAGCCAGAAGCCAAAGAAGTTGAAGCCATTCTCCGCGCCCAAGGGCGTGCCGGATTACGTCCCGCCGGTCTCCCGCGAATTCGAGGCGGTGCGAAACTCATTCCAGCACCGCGCACGACTTGCGGGCTATGAGCACATTGAGCTGCCAATTTTCGAGGAAACCGGGCTTTTTGCACGTGGCGTAGGTGAATCGACGGACGTCGTCACCAAGGAGATGTACACGTTCGCCGACCGCGGCGACCGTTCGGTCACCCTGCGCCCGGAGGGTACCGCGGGCGTGATGCGCGCGGTCATTGAGCACAATTTGGACCGCGGTCAGTTGCCGGTCAAGCTTTCCTACGCGGGGCCATTCTTCCGCTATGAACGCCCGCAGGCAGGCCGTTACCGTCAGTTGCAGCAGGTGGGCGTAGAGGCAATCGGCGTCGATGATCCTGCGCTGGACGCTGAAGTCATCGCGCTTGCCGACGCATGCTTCCGCGGTATCGGGCTCGAAGGCTTCCGCCTTGAACTGACAAGCCTTGGCGACAACACCTGCCGCCCTGAATATCGCGCTAAGCTGCAGGAGTTCTTGTTTGACCTGCCTCTGGATGAGGAATCGCGCCACCGTGCAAACATCAACCCGCTGCGCGTTCTCGACGATAAGCGACCGGAAATGCAGGAAATGCTTGCCGACGCGCCGCTGATGCTGGACCACCTTTCTGACAGCGCTCGCGGTCACTTTGAAGCTGTGACTGGACTGTTGGATGACATGAAGGTGCCCTATGTCATCAATCCTCGAATGGTGCGCGGACTGGACTACTACACCAAGACGTGCTTCGAGTTTGTTCACGACGGCCTTGGTGCTCAGTCGGGTATCGGTGGCGGTGGTCGCTACGACGGGCTGATGGCGCAGCTAGGCGGCCAAGAGCTGTCTGGAATTGGCTTTGGTTTGGGTGTGGATCGCGCACTGCTCGCACTGGAAGCAGAGGGCAAGCAGGCCAGCGATGGTCGACGCGTCGATGTGTATGGTGTTGCGCTCGGTGAAGAAGCCGCTCACGCTATGGCGGTGCAGATCAATAAGCTGCGCCAAGCGGGTATCCGCGCAGATATGTCCTACGGCGGCCGCGGTCTGAAGGGCGCGATGAAGGGTGCCGATCGCGCTGGAGCCCGATTTGCGTTGGTCCTCGGCGAGTCTGAATTGGCCGCGGGCGAGGTTCAGCTGAAGAACCTTGAGTCCCACGAGCAGCACGCAGTCGCCCTAGATGCACTGGTTCAGGAGTTGCAGTCGCGCATCTAGGAAACGCGCATTTGTTGAGTGCGGAGTCTAGCTGTAGACGCCGCGCTCGAGAGTGTCGCACTGAGACATCTTTCCTGACTTGTAGCCGGTGAGGAATGCCTTCGTACGCTGCTCGGCCGAGCCGTGGGTCCAGGAGTCCGGTTGAACACCACCGCCGGAATGCTGCTGGATGGTGTCATCGCCAATGGCCTTCGTAGTTTTGAGGGCATCGGCAACTTGCTCGTCGGAAAGCGGTTCGAGGATTGCGTCCGGCCCCTTGTCCGCGTAATGAGCCCAGATACCCGCGTAGCAGTCGGCCTGCAGCTCGATCTTTACAGCGTCGGAATCGGGGCCCGGTTCGTTGTAGTTACTGCGGCCGAGTGTGCCCTCCAACCTTTGGATATGGTGGGCGAATTCGTGGGCCACGACGTATTCCTGTGCGAGCGGTCCGTTGCCTCCGCCCATGCGCTCCAGGGTGCTAAAGAACTCCGTGTCGAAGTAGGCCGTTTGATCGGCGGGGCAGTAGAACGGGCCGGTGGACGAGGACGCTGCGCCGCAGCCCGACTGAGTGGAGCCTTCAAAGAGGACTAAGCCTGGGTTCGTGTACTCGATGCCGGCCTGTGCGGGGAGTTGTTCTTCCCAGACTCGGTCGACCGAAATACCGGTGAATTCCATCCGGCAATCGATGCGGCTGTTGGCATCTTCGCCGGTCTTGCATGGATCCTCGCCAGGGGACTGCTGTGCAGTCTGCGAGGACTGGTTGTTCTGGGCACCTGTCAGCTGTCCCAATTGTCCCGGGTCGCCGCCGAGAAGTAAGTACAGGCCGATGAGGACAAGGCCGCCGATACCGCCACCGCCTACGGCGATAGCGCGGCCACCACCCGAGCGTCGCTCGGCACGAGCCGAGCTCTTTTGGAAGTCATTCCGGAAGGTCATAGGAGTAAGACTATTGCATAAGGTGCGGAAAACGGGCCATTGAATAGCGCTGCGTCATAGTATCCGCATGTAAATCAACGTCAGGATCTACGGAGAACTTTGTCTAAGTGAGTACATGAAGCCCGAGGTAGGCCCAAGGCGATGACCGGTAATAAGCAAAATAGCCGGGGTCTTCTTCTCACCTTTCTGGCTTCAAGGTAGACTACACGGACGAAACCGCTATCCACAGCGTTAATCCCTATAGCACCAATTTTGGAAGGACCAATTCGCAGTGCTTCGTACGCATCTTGCCGGAGACCTCCGCGCTGACCTCGCCGGCAGCACAGTAACCCTGACCGGTTGGGTAGGACGCCGCCGTGACCATGGTGGCGTGATCTTCATCGACATGCGTGACCGCTCCGGTTACGCCCAGGTTGTGTTCCGCAACAGCGAAGTTGCTGAGCGTGCACACCACCTGCGCAGCGAATACTGCATTCAGGTCACCGGTGTCGTTGAGAAGCGCCCGGAGGGCTCCGAAAACCCGAACCTGGCATCGGGTGAAATTGAGGTCAATGTTACGGAGCTGACCATCCTCAACGAGTCGGCGGCATTGCCGTTCCAGCTCGAGGATGTTGGAACTTCTGGCACTGTCGGCGAGGAAGCCCGCCTGAAGTACCGCTACCTAGACCTACGCCGTGAAGGCCCGGCCAAGATTATGCGTCTCCGTGCGGCTGTCAACCGCGCAGCCCGTAAGGTGCTGGACAGCCACGACTTCACCGAAATCGAGACCCCGACGTTGACTCGCTCTACGCCGGAAGGTGCTCGTGACTTCGTGGTGCCGGCTCGTTTGAAGCCGGGCACTTTCTACGCACTGCCGCAGTCCCCTCAGTTGTTCAAGCAGCTGCTTATGGTCGCTGGCATGGAGCGCTACTACCAGATCGCCCGCTGCTACCGAGATGAGGACTTCCGCGCTGACCGCCAGCCGGAGTTCACTCAGCTCGACGTTGAGATGAGCTTCGCCGAGCAGGACGATGTCATTGCGCTGGCAGAAGAGATTCTGGTTGCTATCTTCGCCGAGGCCGGTGTCACTGTTCAGACCCCGATTCCACGCATGACCTTCAAGGAGGCCATGGAGAAGTACGGTTCTGACAAGCCGGACCTGCGCTTCGACATTCCGCTGGTGGAGTGCACCGAGTTCTTCAAGGACACCACTTTCCGTGTCTTCCAGAACGATTACGTCGGTGCAGTTGTTATGGACGGTGGCGCATCGCAGCCTCGTCGTCAGCTCGACGCTTGGCAGGATTGGGCCCGCCAGCGCGGCGCAAAGGGCTTGGCCTACATCCTTGTTGGGGAGGACGGCACTCTGGGCGGCCCGGTTGCCAAGAACATTACTGACGCAGAGCGTGAAGGCATCGCGGCGCACGTAGGCGCGAAGCCGGGTGACTGCATCTTCTTCGCTGCAGGTGACGCTAAGAGCTCCCGTGCACTGCTGGGTGCTGCTCGTGGAGAGATTGCCAAGAAGCTCGGCCTTATCAAGGAAGGCGACTGGGCATTCACCTGGGTCGTCGACGCACCGTTGTTCGAGCCGGCTGCCGACGCTACCGCTTCCGGTGACGTTGCCCTGGGCCACTCGCAGTGGACTGCTGTGCACCACGCCTTCACCTCGCCGAAGCCAGAGCACATGGATACCTTCGACAAGGATCCTGGCAACGCACTGGCTTACGCCTACGACATCGTCTGCAACGGTAACGAAATTGGTGGCGGCTCCATTCGTATTCACCGCCCAGATGTCCAGAAGCGCGTCTTCGATGTTATGGGCATCGGCGAGGAAGAGGCACAGGAGCAGTTCGGCTTCCTGCTGGATGCCTTCCAGTACGGCGCTCCGCCGCACGGTGGTATCGCATTCGGTTGGGACCGTATCGTTTCCCTGCTGGCCGGCGTTGACTCCATTCGCGAAGTTATCGCCTTCCCGAAGTCCGGTGGCGGCGTTGATCCGTTGACTGACGCCCCGACTCCGATTACCGCTCAGCAGCGCAAGGAGACCGGTATCGACTTCAAGCCGAAGCCAAAGCAGAAGGCAGACGGCGTTAAGGCAGCAGCCGACGCAGGCGACAGCAAGTAAACAAAGAAATCACATTGCGAGGAATGTGATCTGTCACTCCAGCGTGAACAGCGCGAGTGGCGCCAATTCCTCCTAACCAAGGCGTTACTGGCCACAACGCAACATCCGTATCGCCTGACTGAAACTGGCTCATTGAAAGGGCATTCAATGGAGTACTCGGACGACGCTGCAGCAGAAGTTGACAGCGTAGTTAAAGATGCAGAGACACTGCTTTCCGCACGATTCGGCGGCACTCCAGTGTTGTCGGATCCAGAAGTACTTACAGGTCAGTCAAACGCTCTTGTTGTCCGCGTACGGGTCGCCACAAATCCCTTTATGCAGGAACGCACGGTCGTCGTAAAGCAAATTCCTACGACGACTGAAGGCGTCGATCCCGCCGTTTTACGGGAAGTCGTGGCGTACCAGTTCATCAATACACTGCCTGACGACGTCCGCCCGGGGCCTCAGCTTCTTGCTTACGATGTTTCAAAGCAGCTATTGGTTCTCAGCGACGTCGGTGTCGTGGACACTCTTGCGGACGTACTCTTTCGTGGCGATGAAGAGCGACGATTGCGCGCATTCCGCAGCCTCGGCGCTTCGCTGGGTCGGATGCATATTCACACGCATACTCGTGAAGAGGGATTTGAGACCCTGCGTCGTCGTATGTGGGTGAAGAACAAGGTCGATCGCGAGGCTCTCGAGGCGCGTGACCACGGCATTGTGTCGGGGATTCGCTTTGGTATGCGAGCTGTCGAGGGGTCCGGCATTCCTGTTCCCGACGCTGTGCGCTCTTTCGGTGAGGATGCTGCTCGTCGAATTGAGAAGGGCACGCATAGGGCGTTTACTCCGTTTGACCTCGCCCCGGACAACATTCTGCTGGCGGATAAGGTCCAGTTCCTCGACTATGAGTGGGCTGGTTACCGCGATGTCATCTTCGACGTGGCCAGCGTCGTCGCAGGCTTCCCGCTGCACGTTTTCGTGGAGCGTCCATCGGAGGCAGAGGTCGACGTGTTTGTCCGTGCCTGGATGGAAGAGATTCGTGACCATTGGTATCGCGGCACGAGCGACCGCCGTTTGATGGCGTTCATCGCTGCGGCGTTGCTCGGTTGGTTTTTCATCTCCGCAACGGTTTCCTTCTTCGGTTCTCCAAAACAAGCGCTGTGGGTGGGGCATGAAGGACGCACGGACCTGAAGCCGGAAGTTGGCGGCTCAGCACTGGAGCGGCGCGACATGGCTAACACGGCTCGCGCGATTGCACAGTTCGCCCATAAGTGTGAGGACGATCGTGCCGACGAGCTGGAACAGTTCGCGCATGCAGTCATCGATTTCTTAGAGCAAGAGGAAGGCTAGGGCACACGTGGCGGATCCGAATAAGCTGCCGTCAGGCGGTGCAAACGGCTCCGCCGATGACGCTCCAGGGCTTTTCGACGAGCCTTCGGTCGCCGGACCTACAGCGGCCAAGAGCCAAGGTCGGAGTGCGGGGCCAGCAAGCACTGGCCTGAACTCCGATGCGAGCGCCTATTTTCACCCAGGTGCACACGCGCCGTTGGCGGTTCGGATGCGACCGCGAAACCTCGATGAAGTCGTTGGTCAAGACCACCTGTTAGCCCCCGGAGCACCGTTGCGCCGTCTGGTCGAAGGTGGCGGCGACACTTCCGTTATTCTGTTCGGCCCTCCTGGAACTGGCAAAACCACTCTCGCCAGTTTGATTTCCGCGGCGACCGGACGACACTTTGAAGCGCTTTCCGCGCTTAATGCAGGAGTGAAGGAAGTGCGTGCGGTTATCGATACTGCTCGTCGCACACTCGTTAACCAGGGCATTCAAACGGTGCTCTTCATCGACGAGGTGCACCGTTTTTCCAAGACCCAGCAGGATGCCCTGTTGGGTGCCGTGGAAAACCGGATTGTCCTTCTCGTCGCGG
This sequence comes from Corynebacterium sp. 401_CJEI, assembly GCF_001076435.1. Lineage (NCBI taxonomy): Bacteria > Bacillati > Actinomycetota > Actinomycetes > Mycobacteriales > Corynebacteriaceae > Corynebacterium > Corynebacterium sp. 401_CJEI. The sequence goes on along the minus strand of NZ_JVIP01000033.1, from coordinate 53,766 downwards.
CAACGACGGAAAACCCATCCTTCTCAGTGGTGTCCCCGCTGCTCAGTCGGTCACTGCTGTTGCAGTTGCAGTCACTGGACGACGAAGCCGTCGGCACGCTCATTGATCGAGCACTTACCGATGAGCGCGGCCTGAATGGTCGCGTCAGTATGACAGACGATGCACGTAAACAGCTCATTGCGCTGGCAGCTGGTGATGCTCGTCGTTCCCTCACGTACCTCGAGGCAGCCGCAGAAGCCGTCGCCGATGGTGAGCAGATTACCGCTGAGTCGCTTGCCAATTCGATCAACAGAGCCGTGGTTCGCTATGACCGCGACGGCGACCAGCATTACGACGTCACCAGCGCGTTTATTAAGTCCGTCCGCGGATCTGATGTCGATGCTGCCCTGCATTACCTGGCGCGGATGATTGAGGGTGGGGAAGACCCTCGGTTTATTGCCCGACGAATCGTAATTCTGGCCAGCGAAGACATCGGTATGGCCGACCCGACAGCTCTGCAAACCGCCGTCGCCGCGGCGCAGGCAGTTGCCTTGATAGGGATGCCGGAAGCCCGGCTGACGCTGGCGCAGGCCACGATTCACTTGGCAACAGCACCGAAGTCGAATTCGGTCATAAGCGCAATCGACGGGGCATTGAAGGATGTTCGTTCCGGGAAGACCGGACCGGTGCCACCACATTTGCGCGACGGACATTACAGCGGGGCTAAGGACCTTGGTCACGCGGTGGACTATATCTACCCGCACAATGACCCCATGGGTGTCGTCGCCCAACAGTATCCACCAGATCAGTTGGTGGGCACTGATTATTTCGTCCCATCCAATCACGGTCGTGAAAACGGCATGGCTGAATACCTCGGACGCATTCGCCGAATTATCCGGGGGAGCCGCCGGAAATCGAAGTAGGCGAGATCGGTCGGAATCTACGGGGTGCCGGTGGGGTGGTTTTAAAGTTGCTCGAACCGAGCGGGTAGACTGCTAGTTTTGTATTAAACATCTCGGACGCTCGACGTGAAACGAGGAAGTAGAACACCGTGCAGACTCATGAAATTCGAAATCGCTTCATCCAGCATTTCGTAAAGGCGGGACACACCGAGGTCCCCAGTGCCTCCCTGGTTTTGGATGACCCGAACCTGCTGTTCGTTAATGCCGGCATGGTGCCGTTCAAGCCCTACTTCCTCGGCAATGAGACTCCGGACTTCTCCACCGCGACCTCAATTCAGAAGTGCGTGCGCACACTGGACATTGAAGAGGTGGGTATCACCACCCGCCACAACACCTTCTTCCAGATGGCGGGTAACTTCTCCTTCGGAAATTACTTCAAGGAAGGTGCCATCACTCATGCATGGAGCCTTCTGACTGGTGCTGTTGAGGACGGCGGCTTTGGCATCCCGGCTGAGAAGCTGTGGGTGACGGTTTTCCTCGATGACGATGAGGCTCATGACATCTGGCACGAGAAGGTTGGTGTGCCGGAAGAGCGCATTCAGCGCCGAGGCATGGCGGACAACTACTGGTCCATGGGTGTGCCTGGCCCGTGTGGCCCGTGTTCAGAGATTTTCTACGACCGCGGCCCGGAGTACGGCGCTGACGGTGGCCCAGAGGCGGACGAGGATCGCTACATCGAGATTTGGAACCTCGTCTTCATGGAAAACGAGCGTGGCGAAGGAACAGGCAAGGACTCTTTCGAGATTCTTGGCCCGCTGCCGAAGAAGAACATCGATACCGGTATGGGCATCGAGCGCGTTGCTTTTCTGCTGCAGGGTGTCGACAACGTCTATGAAACCGATCTGCTGCGTCCGGTTATCGACGAAGCTGAGCGGCTCACCGGTTCGAAGTACAGCTCCAACCACCAGGACAACATCCGTTTCCGCGTCATCGCTGACCACAGCCGCACCGGCTTGATGCTGATGCTCGACGGTGTCACCCCCTCGAACTCCGATCGTGGCTATATCCTGCGTCGCCTGCTGCGCCGCATCATCCGCTCTGCGCGTCTGCTCGGCGCTAACGGTCCAGTGCTGGAGAAGCTGATTGGTATTGCGGCCGAGACCATGACCCCGTCGTACCCAGAGATCGCGGAGAACTGGAACCGTATTCGCCGCGTCGCCGTCGCCGAGGAAAAGACCTTCACCAAGACTCTGTCCGCCGGTGAGGAGCTGTTCGAACGTGCTGCCACCAAGGCCAAGGCAGAGGGTAAAACCGTTCTATCCGGTCACGACGCCTTCACCCTGCATGACACCCACGGCTTCCCAATCGACCTGACCATCGAGATGGCCGAAGAAGCTGGCCTGACCATCGACCGCGAGGAATTCGATCGCGAGATGGCTGAGCAGCGTGCGCGTGCAAAGGCCGACAGCCAGGCAAAGAAGCAGTCGCACACCGACCTGCACGTCTACCGCGAGTTCATCGATGAACACCCGACGTCCTTCACTGGTTACGATCGGCTTGCCGACGAATCCACGATTCTCGGCATCATTGCTGATGGCCAGAAGCAGGCGTTTGCCGCAGAGGGCGATGAGATTGAGGTTATCCTCGACCGCACTCCGCTCTATGCCGAGGCCGGAGGTCAGCTGGCTGACCGTGGTCGAATCGTGACTGATTCCGGCGCTGTGGTCCACATCAACGATGTCCAAAAGGTGGGCAAGAAGCTGTGGCTGCACAAGGGCATCGTCACAGCCGGTGAGTTTACCCCGGGCGTCTCCGCTGAAGCTTTGGTAGACGAGCAGTGGCGTCACGGTGCTCGTCAGGCGCACACTGCAACTCACCTGATTCACGGTGCTCTGCGTCAGGTACTGGGGGATACTGCAACTCAGGCTGGTTCCATGAATAAGCCGGGCTACCTCCGTTTCGACTTCAAGTACGGTGAGCAGCTCACACCGGAACAGCTCCGTGAGATTGAGCAGATTACCAATGAGGCTGTCGACAACGACTGGGCTGTCAATACTGCCGAGATGCCGTTGGAAGAGGCCAAGGCCGCTGGTGCCATGGCATTGTTCAACGAAAACTACGGCGACATCGTCCGCGTTGTTGAGGTCGGTGGCCCGTTCTCAATTGAGCTGTGTGGCGGTACCCACGTTTCGCATTCTTCGCAGATTGGTCCGGTAGCTGTGCTGGGCGAGTCCTCTGTCGGATCGGGCGTGCGCCGTATTGAGGCCTACTCGGGTATCGATTCCTTCCGCTACCTGTCCACCGAGCGTCTCCTGGCTGAGCGACTGGCCACTGAATTCAAGGCTCCGTCTGCTGAGCTGCCAGACCGCATTGCAGCACTGGCTGAGAAGCTCAAGGCTGCAGAGAAGCAGCTCGCTGATTTCAAGGCCGGACAGCTGCTGGCCAATGCCGCGTCTCACCTGGAGTCCGCTCGCACCATCGGCGATGTCACCTACCTCGGACTTAAGCTTCCCGACGGTACGGAGATGAAGGACATCCGTTCGCTGGCTAATGACTTGGCGAAGCGCCTTGCGGATCGCCCAAGCGTCATTGCGTTGATCTCCAACGCCGGCGGCAAGGTTCCGTTTGTGGCCTCGGTTTCGGATGAAGCCGTCAATCGCGGTATTAAGGCCGGCGATTTGGTGAAGCTGATGGGCGCTGAGGTCGGCGGCAAGGGCGGCGGTAAACCGGCAATGGCACAGGGCTCCGGCTCTGATGCTTCCGGTATCGACGCAGCATTGGCCGCGGTTGAGGCCGAACTGTGCAAGTAGCCAATTAACGGCTGTGCTATCGGAAGAGCAGTAAACAATGGCTAAGCCCCGTATTGATACCCCCGGTCAGGATGATCCCGGTCGGGGTCGACGGCTCGGAATCGACGTCGGCGATGTCCGCGTTGGCGTCGCGGTCTCTGACCCCGACTGCATCCTGGCGACCCCGGTTGAAACAGTCACTCGAGCAACGGGGCGAAAAGATCCTGACGGGCCGGATATTGACCGGCTCGTGGAACTTGCCACTGAACTTGAGGTCGTCGAGATTGTTGTCGGCATGCCCCTTATGCTTGACGGCTCGTTCGGGACTTCTGCGCGGAAAGCTACTGACGTTGGATTCCGGCTGCAGCGCCGACTCGGTGATCGAGTCGTAGTGCATTACGCCGACGAGCGGATGACGACGGTAATGGCCCAATCACGACTGCACGCAGCAGGTATTGATGTTAAGTCCGGTCGGAAGATTATTGACCAGGCTGCGGCAGTAGAAATTCTGCAGTCCTGGTTGGACAGACGGGCAAAAGCTTTGGACGAAAATACCGAGTAGGGGCACACAAAAGTTACCGAAAGGTGACAATTCACCCACCTTTGCGCAATTATTAAGTGTGTAATACCTAAGCACGTTTGTCGCGTGCATAGGATTTGAAAAGTTGAAGTGGCGATTCACACCTACAATGCAACCTAGTGCTACGACTTCGTCGTAAAGCTATGTCGCACCAGTCGTTATCAGTCGCGTGTCGTACCCGAATGGGAAGACTCCTTGCTGATACCGATGGGAGAGTGAGCTGCATTCGAGGAGATTATTGATGAGTAAAGACGCGCAGACTGCGCGCCGCACTGATAGCGGCGGTGCCGACCGGGACCGCGCTGGTGCTCGCAGCGGTGGGGCAAAGCCTCGAGTTCGTCACCGCCAAACGGCAGTGGCAATCAATGTGACTTCTGTCCTGTTATGCGTGTTGGTCCTCGGAGTGATTGGCCTCGTCTGGAATCGTGGCGGCATTGTTGACGATTACGATGGCAAAGCTGAGGGTCCATTGACGATTGTTGAGGTCAGTGAAGGCACGTCACTTACTGATTTGTCCAACCAATTGGTGGAAAGCGGCGTCGTCAAGTCTTCCCGTGCGTTCATCCAGGCCGCGAATGAGAACTCTCATTCAAGTGAATTGCAGCCTGGTTTCTACCGACTCCATCAGCGGATGAAGGCCGACGAGACCGTCGAGGCTCTTCTGGATGTCGAAAATCAGGTCGGTACCGTTGACATTCCGACTGGCGCCCGTTTCGCCGATACCCGCATTGTGTCCTCATCGGATGTACGTAAGGGAATTTTCTCGCTTATTTCTGAGGCCACTTGTGTTGAAGACAATGACTGCGTATCCAAGGCCGATCTCGAACGTGCTGCTGGTGAGGCCGATTTGGCCGCGCTGGGTGTTCCAGAATGGGCACGAGACGCGGTAGCTGCGCGTGGCAACGACCCTCGTCGTCTTGAGGGACTCATTACGCCGGGTATTCATCACCTTGACCCGCAGCAGACGCCCGAACAGATGCTTGCAAAATTGGTCAAGGAATCGGTGAAGAATTATGAGGACACGGGTCTCATGGCTTCAGCGGACATGGTTGGTCTTACTCCATACGAGCTGATTACCGCAGCTTCTTTGATCCAGATGGAGGCGCCAGATGGCGACTTCGATAAGGTCGCTCGCGTTATTCTCAACCGTCTCGACGAACCGATGCAGCTGCAGTTCGACTCGACAGTCAACTACGACCTGCCAGATCAGGAAATCGCAACCACGGATGAGGACCGCGCGCGAAAGACCGCGTGGAACACCTACGCCAAGGAGGGGCTGCCGGAAACCCCCATTGCTTCGCCCTCCATCGAGGCGATTCGTGCCATGGAAAATCCGGCTGACGGCACCTGGCTGTACTTTGTCACGGTGGACAAGGAAGGAAATACTGTCTTTAGCACGACCTTCGAAGAGCACGAGGCCGCTATCGACGAGTCACGCAACAATGGCGTGCTGGATTCCAGCCGCTAAGAGGTAGAACTCCTATGCCTATAACTCATCGCGCAGCCGTGCTGGGAGATCCGATTGATCACTCGTACTCGCCGGCTATTCACAACGCCGGTTACCGCGCTGCGGGAATGAATGACTGGCACTATGACCGCATTCGCTGCAACGCCGAAGAACTTGCCGACGTCGTTGGTGGAGCAGACCCCAGTTTCCAGGGATTTTCCGTCACGATGCCTGGCAAGTTTGCCGCGCTGGACTTCGCGGATGAAGTCAGTGAGCGCGCACGGCTCATAGGTTCAGCGAACACTCTGGTCCGTCGCGATTCGGACTGGTTTGCCGACAACACCGATGGCGACGGCGTACTGGGAGCACTGCGCGAGATAGACTGCACGAACGCACCACGTGGCCGCGCCGTTGTTGTTGGTGCCGGTGGCACGGCACGACCGGCACTTTGGGCGCTGTCGCAGCTGGGTGTCAATCATGTGACCGTAGTAGCGCGCTCCGAGCGCGCATATGACATTGAACCATTAGCTGCCGCGCTGGGGATGGAATTTGTTTGGGTGACTTTTGATGTTCCAAACCTGGCAGATATTGCTGGTAATGCCGACGTGCTGGTCTCTACGGTGCCGTCAGCCGCAATTGAGTCGGTTGCTGGCTACCTCGCTCGAGCACCGAAGATTCTCGACGTCATTTACAATCCCTGGCCAACCCCACTTGTGAAAGCAGCGGAACGCGGAGGGACACAGGCGGTCGGTGGATTGTCCATGTTGCTACATCAAGCGGTGGGACAGTTTGAGCAGTTTACTGGACGCACTCCCGATGTCGAGGCGATGCGTGCAGCGCTGCCGAACTAGCTCACAACCGTTACAATCCCAAAGTTATGGGGTGGGGAATAACTGAGATAGGGCTGTCTCCGATTGGACAGCACAGGATTGACCCGGTCTACCTTGACCGGGTTTTCTATTTCCTAGTCGTGATGCTTGTACTCGGCTGGGGCGGTATTGGCTGCTGGTTGGATGTGACTCGGCGAAGACTACCGAACTGGTGGTTAGTGCTAGGGGCAGTGGGTCTGATAGCAACCACTGGAATGGTGCTCCAGCAAAAGAGCACCTTGGCTGACAATCTCGCCAGTGCAGTCGCAGCCATAGGAACAGGAATAGGCCTCTGGTTTGGCCTCTATGTAGCAGTCTTCATCTTCAACCCACGCTCTATGGGGGCTGGAGATGTGAAGCTCGCAGCAATTCTCGGGGGCGGTGTCGGTCTGGTATCGGGCGAGCCAGTGGCGACAGCAATTTGGATTGCAGTGGCAATTCTGTTGGCTGCCGGACTCACTCTCCTCATGGCAGGAGTCACCGCGGGAAAGCGGGGCTGGGGTGACGATCGTAAAGTGAAAACAACGCCTGTGCCGGCGAGCGTGCCTCATGGGCCTGCGATGCTTGCAGCAACCGCCATTGTGTGGGGGATAAGCGGAGGGTACCTGCAAGTCCCCTGAAGCGGTAGACCAGGGGCGATGAATTGGGGCATATTTGAAACTTGTATGCCCCCAAATGCACAAGAACTACGGCAAACGTGACATTATGATACCTATGCTTCGTTGGACTACCGCGGGTGAATCTCACGGCAAAGCGCTTATCGCTCTCGTAGAAGGCGCGCCAGCCGGACTTCCCCTGACTACAGATGACGTATCACGCCACCTCGCACGCCGCCGCCTCGGCTATGGTCGCGGGGCGCGAATGAAGTTTGAGGCTGATGAGGTCACCCTGCTGACTGGCATTCGACATGGTGAGACGCTGGGATCGCCGATTGGCATTATGGTCGGCAACTCCGAATGGCCCAAGTGGACTGAGGTCATGAGCCCGGATCCAGTTGACCCAGTTGTTTTGGATACAGCTCGTGGCGCCACCTTAACCCGCCCGCGCCCGGGGCATGCCGATTTCAACGGCATGCTGAAGTACAACCACACCGATGCTCGAAACATCCTGGAGCGTTCATCGGCTCGCGAGACTGCAGCACGTGTGGCGGCATCGGTTGTGGCACGCTCAATTCTGCGTGAGACTCTCGGTGTGGAAGTTGTCAGCCACGTTATTTCCATCGGTCGTTCGGAGCCCTACGAGGGGCCACTGCCGACCTTCGCTGATCAGGACAAGATTGACGAGTCGCCAGTGCGTGCATTCTCCGCAGCTGCGGAGGAGTCGATGATTGACGAAATCAAGGCCGCCAAGAAGCAGGGCGACACCCTCGGTGGCATCGTCGAGGTCGTTGTCCACGGTCTGCCGGTGGGTCTGGGATCGCACATTTCCGGTGATGCCCGTCTGGATTCGCAGCTTGCGGCTGCCTTGATGGGAATTCAGTCCGTCAAGGGCGTGGAGATCGGCGACGGTTTTGAGGAAGCCCGTCGCCGTGGCACCGAGGCTCACGATGAAATGGTGCGTACCGACGACGGCGTGGATCGGGAAACTAACCGCGCCGGTGGCCTGGAGGGTGGCATGACTAATGCTCAACCTCTCGTTGTGCGTGCTGCGATGAAACCAATTTCGACCGTTCCGCGTGCGCTGAAGACCGTCGATATGGCCAGCGGCGATGCAGCTACCGCAATCCACCAGCGCTCTGATGTCTGCGCGGTCCCGGCCGGCGGTGTTGTCGCAGAGGCAATGGTCGCGCTGGTACTGGCGCGTGCAGTGATGGAAAAGTTCGGCGGCGATAGCCTGGAGGAAACCAAGCGTAACGTTGAGGGCTACTTGGAGCAGACTCGACGTCGCCTTGATTGGAAATAGCGCCACAGTCGCGCACACGAAGAAGGGTAAAACGAGGGGAATGTCCGTTCCTACTATTGTCCTTGTCGGACCGCCCGGATCGGGAAAGTCCACCATCGGTCGTCGACTGTCTCGTGCATTGAGCACAAGACTCACCGATACCGATGAGATGATTGAACAGCGCATGGGCAAGACTTGTGGGGAAGTCTTTTCCGAGCTGGGAGAGCCGGAATTCCGCCGTATCGAGGAACAAATCGTGGCGGAGGCTCTGACCCACGACGGAATCGTCTCACTTGGCGGTGGTGCCGTGATTTCGCAGGCGACCCGTGACCTGCTGGCAGACCATAACGTCGTCTACCTCGAGATCAGCATTGCAGAGGGTGTCCGTCGTACAGCGGGTAACAATTCGCGCCCGGTGCTCCAGGCGGATGATCCTGAGGCTCATTACCGCGCGCTCTATGAGGCTCGCCGAGCTTTTTACGAAGATGCAGCCACTTTCAAGGTGCGTTCCGACGAACGTTCCCCGCAGCGCGTTGTGGCCGAGATCCTCAGCTACCTCGATGAAACCTGCGACGAGGCTTAACTGGCGACTCTTAAAAGGCGGCAGCTAATCACTGCCGTATAACCAGCAACTCCATACATTTCTTACGCTAACGACTAGGGACTGACAATGAACTCAACCCGCACAATCCGTGTTGAAGGCCCATCGCCGTACACGGTGACCATGGGGCATGGACTCACCGAGCAGATTGCGGAGGCCGCTACCTTTGCTTCCCAGGTTGCGGTAATTCACCAGGGGAGCGTTCAAGAGCTGAGCTTCGGCGTCATCAAGGCTCTGGCGGACAAAGGAGTCGACTCCTTCAGCATCCAGGTTCCGGATGCGGAGGAGGGCAAGACGCTCGCAGTTGCTGAAACAGTTTGGGACACTTTTGGTGAACGCGGTCTGGGCCGGCGTGACGCGGTAATCGCGATTGGCGGCGGTGCAGCTACAGACTTCGGTGGATTCGTCGCCGCCGCGTGGATGCGTGGAGTGAAGGTTATCCAGGTCCCGACGACGCTGCTCGGCATGGTCGACGCAGCTGTCGGCGGTAAGACCGGTATCAACACTGCAGCCGGCAAGAACCTGGTCGGCGCTTTCCACGAGCCTGCCGCGGTGTTCTGTGACCTTGATGTCCTGCGCACCTTGCCGAAGGCCGAGCTGATCGCGGGCTCGGCAGAGATTATCAAGGCTGGATTTATCGCGGACACGAAGATTCTCGATCTTTACGAGGCAAACCCGCAGGCCTGCCTCGATGTTGACGGTGACCTGCCAGAACTGGTCGAGCGCGCGATTGCTGTCAAGGCACGCGTTGTCGCTGAGGATCTGAAGGAATCTGGCCTCCGTGAGATCCTGAACTATGGCCACACTTTCGGTCATGCCGTTGAGCACTTTGAAAACTACCGCTGGCGCCATGGCCATGCCGTAGCTGTAGGCATGGTTTATGTTGCCGAGCTGGCCAAGATCACCGGACATATTGATCAGGAACTCGTCGACCGCCACCGTCGCATCCTAGAGTCCATTGGTCTGCCAACGACCTACCAGACAGGTCGTTTTACCGAGCTCTACGATGCGATGACCAGGGATAAGAAGAACCGCGACGGTGCGATCCGATTCGTTATTCTAGAAAACCCCGGTGAAACAGCCCGTCTTGAAGGCCCGGGAATGGATGACCTCGAGCGTGCATACGAACTGCTCTGCAACAATGGGCACGCCGCATCGGAGGAGTCAGCCCGCTCATGACCTCTCTTCGCGCAGCAACTGATGCCACAACGGCGATTCCGACCGTGCTTGTTCTGAACGGCCCGAACCTCGATCGTCTGGGCAAGCGTCAGCCAGAAATTTACGGTGCCACTACTTTGGCTGATGTCGAATCTGAACTTCGTACCCTAGCCAAGGAGCTTGGCGTCGTAGTGGATTGCCGCCAATCCAACTATGAAGGTCAACTCATCGAGTGGGTTCACGAAGCTGCCGACTACGGTTGGCCAGTCATTATCAATCCAGGGGGGTTGACACACACCTCCGTCGCCCTACGTGACGCGCTTGCCGAAATTGCCGACGGCGCGGGCTTCCACGAGGTCCATATTTCAAACATTCACGCCCGGGAGGAGTTTCGGCACCACTCGTACCTGTCGGCGCTTGCCGCGGGCGTTATCGTCGGATGCGGAACTGATGGGTATTCCATGGCACTGAGAAGGGTGAGTACGAAACTATGACAGATATCTCCACGAACTACGCCGCCCGCAGAGCCGCTCTTATCGACGCATTGTCCGACAACGACTGCGACGGTTTCCTCACAGTCGATCCGACGCATGTTGGTTGGCTTACAGGTTTCCACGGCTCGAATGCTGGTTTGATTGTTGCGGCCAGTGGGGAAGCGCTGCTTTCCACCGACGGCCGCTATACGGTTCAGGCTGGCAAACAGGCACCGGACGTGGAGTTACTCACCGCCCGCAACACCGGCGTGGCACTCGTCGGTCAATGCCGAAAGCTGGATATCTCGCGTCTTGGTGTTGAATCTGAGTTCCTCACTATGGCCGCTTATCAAGAGCTAGAGGATGCCCGGCCACAGGCACTCGAGCTGGTATCGACTACGGGCGTCGTCTCTAAACTGCGGGAGGTCAAGTCCGATACAGAACTCGTCGCTCTGCGCCAGGTCGCCGACATCGCGGTCCGCGCATTCGAGGACTTGCTTCACGACGGCATCGTGGTCGCCGGCCGCACGGAGCGCGAAGTCGCCGCAGAGTTGGAGTACCGCATGCGCATGCATGGCGCCGATCGGCCAAGCTTCGACACGATTGTCGCGAGCGGCCCGAATTCCGCCAAGCCACACCACGGAGCGGAAGATCGCGTAATCGAGGCAGGTGACCTGGTCACTATTGACTTTGGCGCCTTTGCCGGGGGCTACAACTCAGATATGACACGTACCCTCTTTGCCGGTGAGGCGGGAACGTCGTCAAGCGAAAACGGTCCGAACAATACGTCGTCAGATTTGGACGGCGCGATTGTTGCCGGGGTGGAGTTCGCAGACGAGAAGGCCCGAGAGATTTACAATGTCGTGCTGGAAGCCCAGCTGGCTGGCGTAAAAGCGGCCGTGCCAGGGGCTGATGTTGTGGCTGTAGACGCAGCATGCCGGGACATTATTGAAAAGGCTGGTTATGGGGAGCACTTCGTTCATTCCACCGGCCACGGAATCGGTATTGAGGTGCATGAGGCTCCATTTGCTGCTCGCACCGGCAAGGGGAAGTTGGCAGCTGGCATGACGTTGACCATCGAGCCTGGTATTTATGTGCCGGGGTTCGGCGGTGTGCGCATCGAAGATACGTTGATTATCACCGACACCGAGCCGGAAATTATTACGCAGCTGCCGAAACCGCGGGCCTAACATCACGGCGTTTTATTTTTCTCTCGATGAGATACGGAGTATCGTGGTTTCGTCAGAGAGCTTTTTAACAATTTCAGGAGAGTTTAGTTGGCTACCACCGCAGATTTTAAAAACGGTCTAGTTATCAAGCACGACAATAAGCTTCAGCAGATCGTGGAGTTCCAGCACGTCAAGCCAGGTAAGGGTCCGGCATTCGTCCGCACCAAGCTGAAGGACGTTCTGACCGGCAAGGTTGTTGACAAGACTTTCAACGCTGGCGTCAAGATTGAGACTGCTACCGTCGACCGTCGCGACATGACGTACCTGTACCACGACGGTGAAGGATACGTCTTCATGGACGACAAGACCTACGACCAGATTTCCATCCTGGACGCTCAGATGCCGGAGGGTGCTAAGTTCCTGCTTCCGGAAACCACCTGCCAGGTGTCCTTCCATGAGGGCAACGTTCTTTTCGCTGAAATGCCTGTTTCGGTTGAACTGAAGGTTGAGCAGACCGACCCGGGTCTGCAGGGCGACCGCTCCACCGGTGGCACCAAGCCGGCAACTTTGGAGACTGGCGCTGAGATTCAGGTGCCGCTGTTCATCGAAACCGGCGACGTACTGAAGGTCGACACCCGTGACGGCTCCTACCTGTCCCGCGTCAACCACTAATTCCCTCATCTAGTTCACCCTTTTGTTGAGAGCGATACATACACATCCATGACTGAAAAGGATCACAAGTCCGTCGAGACCCCGGATGCGCAGGAGTCCGCGAAAGTTCGCGAACCTAACTACAAGCGCCACGGCGCGCGCTACCGTGCGCGCCGTCGTGCGGTAGATCTGCTATTTGAGGCCGAGCAGCGAGGCGTCGACGTCGTCAAGCTTCTTGAAGAGCGGCTGGAAATGGTCCGTAATCCCGATCTGGATGTGAATCCAATTGCGGAGTACACCGAGCAGATCGTGCGCGGTGTAGCTGCGGAAATTATCGGTATCGACTCGACGATTTCTTCGTACCTGACGGAGGAGTGGCCGCTGCGTCGCCTACCGGCAGTCGACCGTGCTATTTTGCGTCTTTCCACCTGGGAGCTGTTCTACAACTCCGACGTGCCTCCGCGTGTGGCCGTGGTGGAAGGCGTTGAGCTGGCATCGGAATACTCCACTGATGTGGCGGCACCGTACATCAACGCAGTTCTCGATGCCGAGGCCAAGATTGCCGACCAGGCACGCCTGGCAGCAGCAGCTGTTAGCACTTCGGTGGGCGAGTCCCAGTTCGACGAGGCTATTCAGGCACAGGCTGCTGCAAATGAGGAAGCTGACAAGGCACTGGCTGACTCCGATGAGATGGCTAAGATTACCGGCCTGGACATGAGCGATATTGCCAAGCTGGTGGCTGAAGACGTGGCTAAGAGCGAGAACGGGTCCTAGCCAATCAAAGCGGCCGGGCTCACTGCGAGCCGATCACAGTCGGTTCTCGCGGATTGTCTGAAACTCCAAGTCCCTTTTTTGGGGGCTTGGAGTTTTGTTGCATTTAGAGGCAATTTAAGTGTGAGTGCTATTCTGGTCAGCGGAAGTTTGCACCGCGACCGTAGTTGCGGGTCACGCAAACTGATAATCAAATATCCACAATCAAGACATCCTTTAACGGACCGCACTGAGAGGCGGGGAAGGAGGTCACGATGAGCGAAGGAACGCCGCAAACAACCGAGCTGCTCAATGCAGACGAAGTTGCACGTACCATCGCGCGCATCGCGCACCAAATTATTGAAAAAACTGCGCTGGATAGCCCAAATGCTGGGCGCGTAGTTCTCCTCGGTATTCCGTCTGGTGGCGTACCGCTGGCGGAGAAGCTAGCCGATTTGATTGAACAGTTCTCCGGCATTCGCCCGGAAACTGGATCGCTTGATATCACCCTGTACAGGGATGACTTGCGCAAGGGCCCGCACCGCGCCCTGCAGCCCACGAACATTCCAAACTCCGGAATCGACGGCACCACCGTTGTTCTCGTAGACGATGTCCTCTTCTCAGGTCGCACAATTCGTGCCGCACTCGACGCTATTGCTGACATGGGTCGCCCGCGAGTAATTCAGCTTGCAGTGCTGGTTGATCGTGGTCATCGTCAACTACCAATTCGCGCCGATTACGTCGGTAAGAATCTGCCAACTTCCCGCGACGAAGACGTCGATGTGCTGGTAGAGGCACTTGACGGCCGTGACGCGGTTATTCTCACCCGGGCGGAGGAACAGTGAAACACCTGATTAGCATTGCGGATTTGACCAAGGATGAAATTGTCGGCCTGATGGATGAGGCCGATCGTTTCAAGGAGGTCATCCGCGGTCGGGAAATTAAGAAGCTGCCGACCCTGCGCGGCCGCACTATTTACAACCTCTTTTACGAGAACTCCACGCGTACCCGCTCTTCTTTTGAGACTGCGGGTAAGTGGATGAGCGCCGATGTTATTAATATCTCGGCTTCCTCTTCCTCTGTGAAGAAAGGCGAAAGTCTGAAAGACACCGCGCTGACTTTGGATGCTATCGGCGGCGATGCCATCGTCGTTAGGCACCCATCGTCGGGCGCGGCACAGCTGATCGCCAAGTGGACTGAGGAATTTGGCAACGGTCCATCGATCATCAACGCGGGTGACGGAAAGCACCAGCACCCGACGCAGGCTCTCCTGGACGCGGTGACGTTGCGTCAGCGCCTCGGTGGAATTGAGGGGCGCAAGGTCGTCATCGTTGGCGATATTTTGCACTCTCGCGTCGCTCGCTCTAACGCCGATCTGCTAAGCAAGCTCGGCGCCGAGGTCGTCTTCGTCGCGCCACCGACGTTGCTGCCGTTTGGCATCGAGACCTGGCCGGTGCGTGTTGCCTACCGCATGGAAGACGAGATCCGAGATGCTGATGCCGTGATGATGCTCCGCGTTCAGCAGGAGCGCATGAACGGAGGCTTCTTCCCATCCCATCGCGAATACGCCACTCGCTACGGGCTGTCGAAGGCTCGCGAGAAGATGCTTCGCGACGACTGCATTGTGATGCACCCAGGCCCGATGCTTCGTGGCATGGAAATTAACGATGCCGTCGCTGATCTGCCGCGCACTGCCGTGCTGCAGCAGGTAGCCAACGGTGTCCACGTCCGTATGGCAGTTCTTTTCACACTGCTGACCTCAGGTGTTTCCGCCAACTTGGAAGGACAGGCATAAATGTCGAATCGCAATGAGTATGACGAAGCCTCGTACCCCGAGGTAGGACCGCTGGCAGCGTCCGCGAGGGGACAGCTGCTGCTGAAGGGTGTGCGTCCCTACGGTGAAGGCGAAGATGTCGACGTTCTGATCGAAGATGGCGTTATCGCTGAGATTGGTGAAAATCTCACGGCCGAGGACGGGGTAGAGGTCCTGGAGTTCGACTCCCTCGTTCTCTTGCCAGGCCTGGTTGACATCCATGTGCACCTGCGCGAGCCGGGCCGTGAAGATACGGAAACCCTGGCCACTGGTTCCGCCGCCGCAGCACGCGGTGGTTTCACCGCAGTGTTCACTATGGCCAATACCGCGCCGGTAACCGATGACCCCTCGATTGCTGAGTCGGTGTGGCTCAAGGGCCAGGCGCTGAACCTCTGCGACGTTCACCCGGTCGGATCCATTACTAAGGGGCTGAAGGGCGAGACGCTGACTGAGTTCGGCATGATGGCAGACTCGCAGGCGAAGGTACGCATGTTCTCCGATGACGGTAAGTGCGTTGATAATCCGCTGATTATGCGCCGCGCGATTGAATACGCCCGCGGCGAAGACGTATTGCTGGCGCAGCACTGCGAAGATCCGCGTCTGACCGCAGATGCATCGGCTCACGAAGGTCCGACCGCCGCACGACTCGGCCTGACCGGGTGGCCGCGCGTAGCTGAGGAGTCCATCGTGGCCCGAGATGCCATTATGGCTCGCGACTACGGCGGACGCATGCACATCTGCCACGCTTCCACCGAAGGTACGGTTGAGCTGGTCAAGTGGGCAAAGGAGCATGATATTCCGCTGACCGCCGAGGTTACCCCGCATCACCTGATTCTCACCGATGAGAAGTTGGAGACCTACGACGGCGTCTACCGCGTCAATCCGCCGCTGCGTGAGCAGCGCGACACCCTGGCTCTGCGTCAGGCTCTGATTGACGGGATCATTGACTGTGTCGCTACCGACCACGCTCCGCACGGCTCTGAAGAAAAGTGCTGCGAGTTCGAGCACGCTAAGCCCGGCATGCTTGGTCTGGAGACCTCGATGCCAATCATCGCCGAAGAGTTCGTTTTGAAGGGCGATTGTGATTGGCGCTGGCTGGCCAAGGTCATGAGTGAGCGTCCCGCTCAAATCGTGAAGCTACCGGGGCACGGCCGTCCGATTGCTGTCGGTGAGCCTGCCAACCTGACCGTTGTTGACCCGGGCAAAAAGTGGACGGTCCGCGGCGAAGACCTGGCGTCGAAGTCCGAGAACACTCCTTATGAGGAAATGGAGATGGCCGTGTCCGTGGCAGCTACCGTGCTGCGCGGTAAGGTGACCGCTCTTAACGGAGAGGTCGCTGGATAATATTCATGTCAACGCATAAAAATTCACATGCGTCCCGTATGATTAATGTAAATTCCTCGCACGCTACCCAACTGAAAGGCAATAACGTGAGCAACGAGTCGCAGGCCGCGGCCGCTACAGCGGCAGTCCTGGTATTGGCAGATGGCCGAGTGTTCCGCGGACGCGGTTTCGGCGCCACCGGTACAACCCTGGGTGAGGCAGTTTTTACCACCGCTATGACGGGCTACCAGGAAACCCTGACGGACCCGTCCTACCACCGCCAGCTGATTGTGGCTACCGCACCACAGATCGGCAACACCGGTTGGAACGATGAGGACTACGAGTCCCGCGGAAACAAGATTTGGGCAGCTGGCTTTATTATCCGCGATTTGTCGCGCATTCCCTCCAACTGGCGCTCGGAGCGCAGCTTGGAAGATGAACTGAAGGCACAGGGCATCATCGGTATCCGCCAGATTGATACCCGCGCGCTGGTTCGCCATTTGCGCGACAATGGCTCGATTGCCGCTGGTATTTTCTCCGGTGAGGACGCACAGCAGCCCGTCGATAAGCTGGTGGAAATCGTTCGCGCTCAGCCTGCGATGAAGGGCGCGGATCTGGCTCGCGAGGTCAGCACCGATGAGGCCTATGTCGTGGAACCACAGGGGGAGAAGAAGGCACGTGTTGTGGCCTACGACCTGGGCATCAAGTCCAACACCCCGCGTGAGCTGGCTAAGCGTGGCCTGGAAGTCGTAGTTGTTCCGGCTAACACTCCGTACGAAGATATTAAGAAGGAATACCAGCCGGACGGTGTCTTCTTGTCCAACGGCCCGGGTGACCCGGCAACTGCTGATGAGATGGTTGCGGTCGCCAAGGCTGCCCTCGATGACGGCATGCCGCTATTCGGTATCTGCTTCGGTAACCAGATTCTTGGTCGCGCACTCGGCCTGAATACCTACAAGCTGGTCTTCGGTCACCGCGGCGTCAATGTTCCGGTGAAAGACCACCGCACTGGCCGTATTTTTATCACCGCTCAGAACCACGGTTTCGCACTTGAAGGCAAGGCCGGCGAGAGTTTCGATACCCCGTGGGGCGAGGCAGAGGTTACGCACACCTGCCTTAACGACGACGTCGTGGAAGGTGTCGCACTGAAGAACGGCATGGCCTTTTCTGTGCAGTACCACCCGGAGTCCGCAGCCGGCCCGCACGATGCGCACTCTCTCTTTGATGACTTCCTGGCGCTGATCCAGAAGGTCGATTTCAACAAGTCCGCAACCGGAAACTCGAACAAGTAGGAAAGGGCTAAGGGACCTAACACCATGCCACGTCGTACAGACATCAACCACGTACTGGTTATCGGCTCCGGCCCGATTGTTATCGGTCAGGCCTGCGAGTTCGACTACTCCGGCACCCAGGCTTGCCGCGTGCTGCGCGAAGAGGGCCTGAGAGTCACGCTGGTCAACTCCAACCCGGCAACGATTATGACTGACCCGGAGTTCGCAGACTCCACTTATATCGAGCCGATTGAAACCAAGTACATCGAAAAGATCCTGGCCAAGGAAGCTGCAGAGGGCAACCCGATTGACGCTGTCCTGGCAACTCTCGGTGGCCAGACTGCACTGAACGCAGCTATTCAGCTGGACCGCGAGGGCATTCTGGAGAAGTACAATGTCGAGCTGATTGGTGCTGATATTCCGGCCATTCAGCGCGGTGAGGATCGCCAGATGTTCAAGGACATCGTCGCCAAGATTGGTGGCGAATCCGCTCGTTCCCGCGTCTGCCACAACATGGAAGAAGTCCATGAGACTGTTGCAGAGCTCGGTCTTCCGGTCGTTGTTCGCCCTTCGTTCACCATGGGCGGTCTGGGTTCCGGTCTGGCCTTCAACCAGGAAGACCTCGACCGTATTGCAGGTGGCGGCCTGGCCGCATCGCCCGAGGCCAATGTTCTGATCGAGGAGTCCATCCTCGGCTGGAAGGAATTTGAGCTCGAGCTCATGCGCGATGGCGACGACAACGTCGTCGTGGTCTGCTCCATTGAAAACGTTGATGCCCTCGGTGTCCACACTGGTGACTCGGTGACTGTCGCCCCGTCGATGACTCTGACCGACCGCGAGTTCCAGACCATGCGTGACCAAGGCATCGCAATTCTGCGTGAGGTCGGCGTTGACACCGGTGGCTGTAACATCCAGTTCGCCATCAACCCGAATGACGGCCGCATCATCACCATTGAGATGAACCCGCGCGTCTCCCGCTCGTCGGCGCTTGCTTCCAAGGCAACTGGTTTCCCGATTGCAAAGATTGCTGCCAAGCTGGCTATCGGCTACACCCTTGATGAGATCACCAACGACATCACCGGTGAAACCCCGGCAGCGTTTGAGCCGGTGCAGGACTACGTGATTGTCAAGGCTCCACGCTTTGCTTTCGAGAAGTTCCCAGGTGCTGACGATACGCTGACCACCACCATGAAGTCCGTCGGTGAGGCCATGGCTATCGGCCGTAACTACATCGGCGCGCTCGGTAAGGTCATGCGCTCGCTGGAGAACAAGCCAGCTGGTTTCTGGACTGTTCCGGATGAGGACTTCGCAGGTGAGCGCGCAAACGATGTCAACGCTGTCCTTGAAGATCTGAAGCGTCCGACTGAAGGCCGCATCTACGACGTTGAGCTGGCTCAGCGTCTGGGTGCTTCCATCGAGCAGATCCACGAAGCTTCCGGCCTGGATCCGTGGTTTATCGCCGAGATGGAAAACCTGCAGGATATCCGCAAGGAGCTTATCGACGCTCCGGTGCTGACCTCCGACCTGCTGCGTGAGGCTAAGTACTGGGGACTGTCCGACGCCCAGATTGCTGCGCTGCGTCCGGAATTGGCCGGGGAAGACGGCGTGCGCGAGCTGCGCTGGCGCCTGAACATCCACCCCGTATTCAAGACTGTCGATACCTGCTCCGCCGAGTTCGAAGCACAGACTCCGTACCACTACTCGGCATACGAGCTGGACCCGGCTGCTGAGTCCGAGGTCGCCCCGCAGACCGAAAAGGAAAAGGTCATCATCCTCGGTTCTGGTCCGAACCGTATCGGCCAGGGCATTGAGTTCGACTACTCCTGTGTCCACGCGGCCCTCGAGCTTTCCCGCGTTGGCTACGAGACCGTCATGGTCAACTGCAACCCGGAAACGGTTTCCACCGACTACGACACCGCAGATCGCCTCTACTTCGAGCCGTTGACTTTCGAGGATGTCCTCGAGGTCTACCACGCTGAGAGCCAGTCCGGAAAGGTCGCAGGCGTCATTGTTCAGCTCGGTGGCCAGACCCCGCTGGGCCTGGCGGAGCGTCTGCAGGCCGCAGGCGTTCCGATTGTCGGCACTAGCCCAGAGGCAATCGACCTGGCTGAGGACCGCGGTGAGTTCGGCAAGGTGCTGGCTGAGGCCAAGCTGCCGGCGCCGGAGTTCGGTACCGCCACCTCCTTCGCAGAAGCTCGCCAGGTTGCCGCTGGTATCGGTTACCCGGTGCTGGTCCGTCCGTCCTACGTCCTCGGCGGCCGTGGCATGGAAATCGTCTACGATGAGGCCACTCTGGAGGACTACATCAACCGCGCTACCGAGCTGTCCAATGAGCACCCGGTACTGGTTGACCGCTTCCTGGACAGCGCCATCGAGATTGATGTTGATGCACTGTGTGATGGGGAAGAGGTCTACCTCGGCGGCGTTATGGAGCACATCGAGGAAGCCGGTATTCACTCCGGTGACTCCGCGTGTGCGCTGCCTCCGATGACTCTGTCGGCAGGCATCATCGACAAGGTGCGTGAATCCACCAAGGCACTGGCACATGGCATCGGTGTCAAGGGCCTGATGAACGTTCAGTACGCACTCAAGGACGAGACCCTCTACGTCATCGAGGCCAACCCGCGTGCATCTCGCACCGTACCGTTTGTCTCCAAGGCAACCTCGGTTCCGCTGGCTAAGGCCGCGTCCCGCGTCATGATGGGCGCTACTATCGCGGAACTGCGCGAAGAGGGCATGATCCCGTCCAACTTCGACGGTGGCTCCCTGCCTGCTGACGCTCCGATTGCGGTTAAGGAAGCGGTCCTGCCGTTCAACCGCTTCCGCGACTTCGAGGGCCGCGCTCTCGACAGTCTGCTGAGCCCGGAGATGAAGTCCACCGGTGAAGTCATGGGCCTGGCCGACAACTTTGGTGCCGCTTTCGCCAAGGGCGAGCTGGCCGGTTTCGGTGAGCTGCCGACCGAGGGCACGATCTTCGTTTCGCTGGCCAACCGCGATAAGCGCACTCTGGTCTTCCCGATCCTCACGCTGGCGGATATGGGCTTCCGCATCCTGGCAACGGAGGGTACGGCCGGTATGCTGCGCCGCAACGGTGTTGAGTGTGAGGTCGTCGCAAAGCGTACGACTGATTCCGATGCGCCGACGGACGAGCGCGACATCGTCGACATGATTCGCGACGGTGAGGTTGACATCATTATCAACACCCCGTCCGGTTCTGCTGGCGCACGCTCTGACGGATATGAGATTCGCGCTGCTGCTGTGAGCCAGGGCGTAACTTGTGTGACCACCGCTCAGGGGGCCGTCGCCGCACTGCAGGGCATTCTGGCACTGCGCAACGGTGAGATGAGCGTTAAGGCTCTGCAGGAACTCCACCCGGCAGAGTTGGCTGCTCAGGAGCAGGCATAACATGACCGCGAAAGCTGAAGGTTCCGCAGTGCGGACAGTCAAAGGTTTCGGCGATCGCCTCAGCGAGGTTGTCGCCGAGCGCGGTCGGCTCTGCGTGGGCATCGACCCGCACCCGGGGCTGCTGGATGCCTGGCAGTTGCCGCATTCGGCTGACGGTCTAGAGCGTTTTGCCGCCACATGCGTCGAGGCGTTCGGTGACATCGTTGCCGTCGTCAAGCCCCAGGTGGCGTTCTTCGAAGCCTACGGTTCCAAGGGCTTTGCCGTCCTGGAGCGGACGTTGGCGGATCTGAAGGACGCCGGTGCGCTGTCGATTGCAGATGCCAAGCGTGGCGATATCGGTTCGACGATGGCTGCATACGCTGATGCCTGGCTATCGGATGGCTCGCCGCTGGCAGCCGACGCTCTGACGGTTTCTCCGTACCTCGGGTTCGGTGCTCTTGATCCGGCGGTTTCGTTGGCGTTGGAGAACGGACGCGGCCTGTTCGTGTTGGCCGCAACGTCCAATCCGGAAGGTGCGTCCGTACAAAAGGCGACCGTTTCGGGTGAGAGTCTGGCTCAGACCATGGTCAACCAGGCAGCCGCTATTAATGCCCGCCAGATTGACGCTGGTGCAAAGGCGGGCAGCATCGGCGTTGTTGTTGGCGCAACGCTTGACGACGCCCCGGTGCTCAGTGACCTGCGCGGTCCCATTCTCATGCCCGGTGTGGGAGCTCAGGGTGGAACCCCGGCCGATGTAGATCGTCTGGCAGGGGAATCCAAGGGGCTTGCACTGCCAAATATTTCGCGTGCAATTCTCTCCGCTGGGCCTGATCCTGCTGCGCTGCGGCGCGCAACTATTGAAGCTGCGGCTCCGTTCCTATCCGAGAGTTAGCAGCGAATCGACGATTTGGCAGAGGCCCGCAGGGCGCACCTCATAGAACAGGTGCCCCTGCGGGCTTCTTCCGTACCTAGCTGCCGAGATTTTCCTAATGAGCCTCAGGTGGCGGCGGAGTAGGTATGGGCAAGTTACTGTGACGATTCCTGGGAGATTTCGTACAAAAACCGTGGTCAATTTCCATTCTCCTGGGCAAACGGTGCTACAATCGCCGGAGTTGGTTGACCACGACCGAAAGGTGGGGCGGATAAAGCCCTGGTATCATTTTTATCGACACCCCGTCAGCATTTGCCTCAACAACCGGTAAGTGCGGTACGGTCTCCAATCGTTAAGCACGGTGTCGTTGCCTGCCCTTGGTGGACGCGAGGCTCGTGCAAGTAAATAAGAAGCTAACCAATCTATTTTTACGGAGGAACACGTGGCCCTTCCGCAGTTGACCCCGGAGCAGCGTGCAGCAGCACTCGAGAAGGCAGCTCAGGCCCGCAAGGTACGCGCAGAGCTCAAGGACAAGCTGAAGCGTGGCGCTATCGACCTGCCAGAGGTTCTCAAGCAGGCTGACGAGAACGAGATCATCGGCAAGATGAAAGTCTCCGCTCTGCTCGAGGCTCTGCCGAAGGTCGGCAAGGTCAAGGCACAGGACATCATGAATGACCTGGAGATTGCTCAGACCCGCCGCCTGCGTGGCCTGGGTGACCGTCAGCGTCGCGCTCTGCTGGAGCGCTTCGGCTACGCAGTGGAGGACTAGTCGCAGTGGCCGGGAATGAAAACGGTCAGCTGGTAGTCCTTGCCGGCCCTGCCGGTGTGGGAAAATCCACTGTTGTCAGTCGGCTCCGTGCCGAGGTTCCCGGACTGTACTTCAGCGTTTCCATGACCACCCGCGCCGCACGGCCGGGTGAGGTCGATGGCCGCGACTATTTCTTCGTGACCCCGGAGAAGTTCCAACAGCATATTGATGCAGGAGAGATGCTCGAGTGGGCTGAAATCCACGGTGGTCTGCAGCGTTCTGGTACGCCGCGTGGCCCGGTGGATAAAGCTCTCGCCGAGGGACGTCCGGTACTCGTTGAGGTGGATCTGGCGGGAGCCCGCTCCATCCGTAAGGTAGCGCCGAATGCTCACCTGCTGTTCTTGGCTCCGCCAAGCTGGGAGATTCTCGTCAGCAGGCTCACTGGTCGTGGCACGGAAACCGAGGCGCAAGTCAAGCGTCGCCTGGAAACCGCGCGAGTGGAAATGGATGCTCAGCACGAATTCGATGAGGTTGTTGTCAACGACAATGTCGATGATGCTGTGGCGGCCATCGCTCGGGCGCTGACTACTGGCAAGTAACAGGGCGACTCCACATCATCGATAGTAGAAATCGTTTCCAAGCAATGGTGTTTCTATTGCTCCGACGGTTTCTATTGTCACCCCAGTAACTCACGTTCTATTGAGGAAAGATTTCTCGTGACCCAGGAAAATACCGCCACCGAGGCAGTGTTCGACCCGCCAATTGGTATTACCAATCCGCCGATCGATGAGCTGCTTGGTAAGGCTTCTTCGAAGTACGCTCTGGCTATCTTCGCTGCCAAGCGTGCACGCCAGATTAATGACTACTACCAGCAGATTGACGAAGGCATGCTGGAGTACGTTGGCCCGCTGGTTACTCCGGGGGTCGCTGAGAAGCCTCTGTCCATCGCTCTTCGTGAAATTAACGCTGGTCTGCTGGACCACACTGAGGGCTAGAGCATTTCCTTAAGGGGAGATATCTGTATGCATGCCGCCGGTAATGCTGACGTATCCGAATGTTTAAAGGTTGTCGTCGGGGTTGCCGGCGGCATCGCTGCATATAAGGCCGCACACGTTGTTCGTGGCTTCAAGGAACTCGGTCACGATGTTCGCGTCGTTCCCACCGAGTCCGCATTGAATTTTGTAGGTGCGGCTACTTTCGAGGCGCTGTCGGGGAACCCGGTGTCGACTACGGTTTTTGACGCAGTCGATGAAGTTCAGCATGTCCGCGTGGGGCAGGAGGCCGACCTCGTCGTCGTGGTTCCCGCGACTGCCGACTTTATGGCGCGTGCCGCACACGGGCGTGCCGACGACCTTCTCACCGCAACTTTGCTTGTGGCGACCTGCCCGGTGGTTCTGGCCCCTGCCATGCACACCGAGATGTGGAACCATCCAGCTACGCGGGATAATGTCGCGATTCTTCGTCGCCATGGCACTATTGTCCTCGATCCGGCCCATGGCCGTTTGACTGGTAAGGACACTGGTCCAGGTCGTCTGCCGGAGCCAGAGCAGATAGTTTCGCTGGCATTAGCGGCAGTCGAGAATCCGCGCCACTTCCGCCGCGACTTCGAGGGCGTGCGCTTCATGATTACTGCCGGTGGCACCCGTGAGGCTATCGACCCGGTACGTTTTATCGGCAACCACTCCTCAGGGCGTCAGGGCTTCGCGCTAGCTGAGATGGCAGCACAGCGTGGCGCTCAGGTCACTGTGGTGGCAGGACATACAGATCAGTTGCCGATACCGCTGGGCGCGAATGTTGTAAAGGTTGATTCCACTTTGGAGATGGCCAAGGCCGCCCACGAACACTCCAAGTTGGCCGATGTCTGCATTTTTGCCGCTGCCGTCGCCGACTTCCGTCCGGCATCGACCGCTGGGGCCAAGATGAAGAAGGGCGTCGCAGACGACGCTTTGAGCAACATCCAGCTTGTAGAAAACCCTGACATTCTGGCTACCACTGTGGAGCGTCGTAAAGCGGGCGAGATTCCGGCAACCACGACGATGGTGGGCTTTGCGGCTGAGACCGGCGACGAGACGACGACGCCACTCGAGCTTGCGAAGCAGAAAATTGTGCGCAAGGGCTGCGATTTGCTCATGTGTAACGACGTCTCAGGTGGGCAAACTTTCGGTGCGACGGACAATGTCGGATGGTTGTTGTCTCTCGATGGCGAGCAGTGGGACGTGCCGCGAGGCTCAAAGTTCTCGGTAGCCGGTTCGATTTTGGATGCAGTCTCCGAGCTGCGACAGGAACCTCAGCCAGCGGAGTAGCCGGTGCCTACTACGGCGACTGAACCGCTTGGTCTATAATTATCGAATCAAACGAAAACCCACGCCGCAGCGACACCGCAGGCGTGGGGAAATGATCTAGAAGAAAGTTGTACTGCTCGTGGCCTCTAATCTTCGGCTGTTTTCCAGTGAATCTGTTACCGAGGGGCACCCAGATAAGATTTGCGACTCGATTTCGGACTCCATCCTTGACGCTATGCTCGCGCAGGATTCTGCATCGATGGTCGCCGTTGAGACTGTGGTGACTACCGGTTTAGTCCATGTTGTTGGCGAAGTTCGCACGAAGAGCTACGTTGACATCCCCGGTATTGTCCGGAGTCGACTGAAGGAGATCGGTTTCGATTCTTCTGAAAAGGGCTTTGACGGCAAGACCTGCGGCGTCTCCGTTTCGATCGGTGAGCAGTCCTCAGATATTCACGACGGTGTGCACACTTCTCTGGAAGCACGCAGCTCTGATGGCGAAGTCGAAGCAGAAGATCTCAAGGGCGCTGGCGACCAGGGGCTGATGTTCGGCTACGCTACCAACGAAACTCCGGAGTACATGCCGCTACCGATTGCGCTGGCACACCGCCTGGCTCGCCGCTTGACGCAGGTACGCAAGGAAGGCATCGTCCCATCGCTTCGACCGGATGGTAAGACTCAGGTCACCTTCGCTTACGACGAAGACAATAACCCGGTGTACTTGGACACTGTTGTGGTGTCCACGCAGCACGACCCGGATGTGACCCAGGAGTGGATTACCGAGCAGATTAAGACTCACGTAGTCGATTGGGTGCTCGACGACGCTAACTTGCGCGAGCGCTTTGTTACCGATGAATCGAAGCTGCTGGTCAACCCGTCTGGCCAATTTATTATCGGTGGGCCGATGGGCGATGCCGGCCTGACCGGCCGCAAGATTATCGTCGACACCTACGGCGGTATGGCTCGCCACGGTGGCGGCGCATTCTCGGGTAAGGACCCGTCAAAGGTGGACCGCTCCGGCGCTTATGCCACCCGTTGGGTTGCGAAGAATGCCGTGGCTGCGGGTCTGGCTGACCGCCTGGAGATTCAGGTCGCCTACGCTATCGGCCGCGCTCGCCCGGTAGGCCTTTACGTCGACTCTTTCGGCACCGGTCACGTTTCAAACGACGCCATCCGCGAGGCTATCAACAAGGTCTTCGACCTTCGTCCGGCCGCTATTATTCGTGACCTGGACTTGCTGCGCCCGATTTATGCGCAGACCTCCACCTACGGTCACTTCGGCCGAACTGACTTGGACCTGCCGTGGGAGCAACTCAACCGTGTTGAAGAGCTCCGCGCAGCCGCTGGCCTGGGATAAACACCACCCGCCAGCATGACCCTGGGGTGGGGAAGTAGAGTAAGACTCTATGACCGACGCCCCCTTCGCACCCGCCGCCGCAGCTGAGAAGCTGCCAGTCGCGCGGGTGCTTCCACTTTTGGGGCTGCCGCAGTTGGATCGCCCCTTCGATTACCTGGTTCCGCGCGCGCTAGCGGAGGAAGCGGTTGTCGGTTGCCGGGTGCGGATTCGATTCCACGGCCAATTGGTCAATGCGCTGGTGCTGGAGCGCTGTGCCACGCCCACTCACGACGGCAAACTGTCCTATCTCAAGGATGTCATCAGCACTGAGGTTGTCTATCCGCCACAGCTTCGACGGTTGGTGGATTCTCTGGCGGAGTATTACGGCGCAACACGCTCAAACATCATTCGCTCCGCCATCCCAACCCGCCATGCACGGGCCGAACGTGCCCGCAAGGAGAACATGCCCCCGACGTGGGAGGAATTGGGAAAGCTTGCCACCGAGGATCCGGATCTTTCCGCTTGGGGCAACTATGTCTTCGGCGAATCCTTTGTCGATTCCGTCCGCAAGGGCGCCCCGGCACGCGCAGCGTGGCAGCCAGTTCCAGGGGAACAGGTGGCAGCCATGCTCGCCGCGCTCAGCGTTTCGGTCGCCCGCGATGGTGGCGGTGTTCTCATCATTGTGCCGGACGCACGCATGCAGGCGCGCTTCGAGAGCGCTTTTCGCGAGCTCATTTCTGCCCGTCAGCTCACTCTTCTCGGGGCTGGTCTCGGGCCCGAGTCCCGCTATCGCCGGTACCTGGATATCCTGCACGGCCAGGGGCGCATAGTCGTCGGC
The DNA here is from genome assembly GCF_001076435.1 of Corynebacterium sp. 401_CJEI. NCBI lineage: Bacteria > Bacillati > Actinomycetota > Actinomycetes > Mycobacteriales > Corynebacteriaceae > Corynebacterium > Corynebacterium sp. 401_CJEI. The sequence goes on along the minus strand of NZ_JVIP01000033.1, from coordinate 26,651 downwards.
ACGCGTTCGGCAGCGTACGCCCCAGTGCAGAATCTGCGTTTAGCAGTGATTGTCGATGATGGCGATGACAACCTCGTAGACCCCCGCGCACCCTACGTCCACTCTCGCGAGGTGCTGGTCACGCGAAGTGCGCAGGAGGGATGCGCTCTTATTTTTGCATCGTATAGCCGTACAGCAGAGGTGCAGCTGCTGGTCTCCTCAGGTTGGGCGCACAATCTGGTTGCAGGCGCCGACGCCCTGGCTGAATCCATGCCGGAGATGATTGCCTCCACGGACACTTCCGAAGACCCGGATGACGTCAGTAGGGGACGCCTTCCTGCCATCGCTTTTCGACGGGCAAAAGCCGCGCTGCGCGAAGAGCTTCCGATTCTGGTCCAGGTACCCCGCAAGGGATATGTACCGACATTGTCGTGTCGTTCCTGTGGTGCTCCTGCGCGCTGTCGCTGGTGTAACGGTCCACTGGGAATTCCACCGTCCGATAACCCGGACGATCCGGCGCCGCCGACCTGTCGGTGGTGTGGCCGCATCGACATCCACCACCGTTGCCATAGCTGCGGTTCCACCAAGATTCGGCCAGTCGTGGTCGGCAGTGAACGTACGGCGGAAGAGTTTGGTCGTATTTTCAGTCCATTCCCAGTCGCCGCTTCCTCTGGCGAACGGATTGTTGACGACATTCCCGAAGGCCCGAGGGTCGTGGTGGCCACGCCGGGAGCCGAGCCTTATGCGCCGGAGGGCTACGGAGCAGTGATGCTGCTGGACACTTGGGCGATGCTCGGCCGGCAGGACTTGCGCGCTCATGAAGAGGCCTATGCGCATTGGTCTCGAGCTGTCACGCTTGCGCGCCCGCGGGAGCGAGGAGGGGCAGTGGTTATCGATGCGGATGCTGCAGTCCCGACTGTGGCCGATCTTCTGGCATGGGACGCGGTAGGCGCTGCGAACAGGGAATTGGCCGACCGTACAGCCGCCGCTCTGCCTCCGGCCTTTCACGTGGCAGCGGTGGACGGGACTGAAGAGGGCCTGCGTAACTTCATGGAGTCCCTGGAGGTTCCATCGGGCGCGGAAATCCTGGGGCCGGTAGACCTTCCCCGCAACGCCAGACCACCAGCAGGCGTGGAACCGGGTACACCTATTCAGCGGATGTTGGTGCGCTGTGACCGTCGGCAAGCACGGGCGGTGGGAGCGGCGTTGAAGGCAGCACAGGTCGTTCGAGCGACCAGGAAGGACCCGACGCCGGTGCGCGTTGTCGTCGATCCGATTAATTTCGGCTAGCTGCTAAAATGAGCGCGTTATCGCTTGATTCACACCAGTTTTCTTGGAGGCTCTAAGTTCATGGCAGTTCGTGAGGTACGTCTTTTCGGCGATCCGGTGTTGCTGTCCAAGGCGGATACCGTCACTGATTTCGACGCGACGCTGTCGCACCTGATTGATGACATGTTCGACACGATGGACGAGCAACAGGGCGTCGGGCTCGCGGCAAACCAGGTCGGCGTGCTGCAGCGCGTTTTCGTCTACGACTGCAACGGCACCCGCGGGCACATCGTCAATCCGGAATGGGAAGCCATCGGCGACGAGACTGTCCACGAAATCGAAGGATGCCTATCTATCCCGGGTATTAATGGACCCGTGACTCGACACGCACGTGTGCGCGTTACTGGCCAGGATCGCCACGGCACACCGGTGAGCTTCGAAGCTGATGATTTGCTGGCTCGCTGTGTGCAGCATGAAAGCGACCACCTGGATGGTGTGCTGTTTTTGAAGCGTCTCGAGGGCGACGAGCGCAAGACCGCGATGCGTTCTCTGCGTGAGCAGGACTGGTTCCTCAACCGCGGTTAACTCACCTGCGCCTAGACCCCTGGGTGTGGCGCCCCGAGTTTCATCACTAGATTAACTAGAACAACTAGGTCCACCAGGAAGGAATCCACTTACTGTGCGCCTGATTTTTGCCGGAACCCCGGAACCTGCTGTCGTTGCACTGAAGAAGTTGCTCGAAGACTCCCGTCATGAAATCGTCGCTGTTCTCACTCGCCCCGATGCCCGCCGTGGCCGCGGTAAGTCGCTTTCGCCCTCGCCGGTGAAGGCTCTGGCCTTGGAACACGACATTCCCGTGCTCACCCCGACGACCCTGCGCGATGAAGAGATCCAGCAGCAGATCCGCGAATTAAACGCCGACTGCATCCCGGTGGTCGCCTACGGCAATCTCGTGCCGGAGGAATTGCTCGATGTACCGACGCACGGCTGGGTCAATCTGCATTTCTCACTGCTTCCTGCTTGGCGAGGTGCCGCGCCGGTGCAGGCAGCTATCGCTGCCGGCGATGAAGTCACGGGTGCCAGTACTTTCCGGATTGAAAAGGGTCTGGATACCGGACCAGTTTTCGGTACCGTCACCGAAGCGATTCGCCCGACCGATAATGCCGACGACCTTTTGACCCGCCTGGCATACTCCGGCGCGGATCTTCTAGCCGCCACCATGGACGGCATCGAAGCCGGTGCGTTGCGTCCGACCGCTCAGCCAGAACAGGATGTCAGCTACGCCGCTAAGTTCGGGCCGGAGGATGCCCGAATCGTTTGGACTCAGCCGCGACATCTTCTTGACCGCCGCGCTCGTGCATTCACGCCTGCCCCAGGTGCGTGGACAACTCTCGACGGCGCACGTTTGAAGGTCGGAGAGCTCACCCCGCTTTCCGACGAGGACAGCGCCGCGGTCGACGAGGTGCGAAAGGCAGCTGCTCCGGAGGCGGCAGCCGCCACACCGGGTGAGTTGGTAGTGGAGAAGCACCGAGTATCTGTGCGTTGTGCCGATGGCTATGTGCAGCTGGTGAAGGTGCAGCCACAGGGTAAGAAGATGATGGATGCGTCCGACTGGGCGCGAGGTAGCCAACCCGGCGGAAAGGTCTGCGAGTAAATGGGCAACGACAAACCCCGCCACACCGGTGGCGGACGGCAGCGCGGCAACCGCAGCGGACAGAACCGCAATGACCGCAACCGTAACCGTGACAACAGAGGTGGGGACAATCGCGGTGGCATTGACCAACCGCGCAAGGTCGCACTGAAGGTACTAGCCGACGTTCGCGAGAATGATGCTTACGCGAACCTGCTGCTGCCCAGGTTGCTGAAGGCACACAAGCTCAAGGGTCGGGATGCTGCTTTTGCAACTGAGCTGACGTACGGCACACTGCGGGCGGAAGGCCTGTTGGATGCCGTGATTGAGGCATCGTCGTCACGCCCGTTAAACGATATTGCTGGACCGGTGATGGATGTGTTGCGCCTGGGCACGTACCAGCTGCTGCGTACGCGCGTCGATGCCTACGCGGCGGTCGATACCTCGGTGCGGGCGGTGGCGAAGGTAGCGGGACCTGGTGCGCGCGGCTTTGTCAATGCCATTTTGAGGAAAGTTTCCTCGAAGACCGAAGGCGAATGGGTGGCTGAGGTCGCGCCGGATCCTGCGACCGATCCGATTAGCTACGTAGCGATGAAGCATGCCCACCCGCGCTGGATTGCGATGGAGTTTGCCCGCGCACTCGGTGCACAAGCCGGTGAGCTGCAGCAGGCACTCGCTGCCGACGATGCGCGCCCGTTGGTGCACTTGGTCGCTCGTCCGGGCGAGATTACTGCTGAGGAATTGGCACTGATCACCGGCGGTGAAGAGGGACCGTGGTCGCCGTACTGCGTGCGCTTGGATTCCGGTGCCCCAGGAGAATTGGAGCCGGTCCGACAGGGCTTGGCTGCGGTGCAGGACGAGGGTTCTCAGCTCATTGCGCGTGCCGTCACCATGGCACCCGTTGCCGGTGAAGACAGCGGCCGCTGGTTAGATTTGTGTTCCGGCCCCGGTGGTAAGTCAGCTTTCATCGGCGGCATCGCAGCTATTGAGGGCGCGAAGCTCGACGCTGTTGAGGTATCTGCGACTCGCGCAGAACTGGTGAAGAAGGCCACGGCCGGGCTGCCAGTGACTGTAACCGTTGCGGATGGTCGCGATACCGGGCTGGAGGCAGGCTTTGACCGCATTTTGGTAGACGCGCCGTGCTCTGGTTTGGGCTCGCTTCGCCGTCGCCCGGAAGCGCGCTGGCGGAAGTCGCCGTCCGATCTGAACTCCTTGACTGCGCTGCAGTTTGAACTGCTCAGTGAAGCTGTGCGTCTGGCACGGCCGGGTGGCATCATCGTCTATTCCACGTGTTCTCCGCATCTGCGGGAAACCAGGGGCATTGTCGATAGGGCAGTGACGGAATTGCCGGTGACGGAGCTGAATGCACACGAGTTGGTAGCGCCGATGACTGATGTCGGACCGTATCCATCTGTGCAGATGTGGCCACACCGCCACGGTACCGATGCGATGTTCTTCTCAGTTTTGCGCAAGAACGACTAGGCTCAGAGGTTATGAGCGCACCAATTATTGCCCCGTCCATTCTCGCTGCTGACTTCGCTCGCCTCGACCGCGAGGTTGAGGCTGTAGCCAATGCAGATTGGCTGCATATCGACGTCATGGATGGCCACTTCGTTCCCAACCTGTCCTTCGGCGCTCCGGTGCTGGAGGCCGTAGCTGCGGTGACGGACAAGTACTTGGATGTCCATCTCATGATTGAGAACCCGGAGAAGTGGGTCGACACCTACATTAAGGCGGGGGCGAGCTCCGTTATTTTCCATGTGGAAGCCGTCGACGATGCCATCGCACTGGCACGCCACATTCGTTCCCAGGGCGTGAAGGCCGGGTTCTCGCTGCGCCCGGGTACCCCAATTGAGCCGTGGCTGGATCACCTCGCCGAATTCGACGAGGTGCTGGTCATGAGTGTCGAACCCGGTTTCGGGGGCCAGTCCTTTATGCCGGATCAGCTAACCAAGGTCGAGAAGCTGCGTCAGCGCATTGATGCCGAAGGTCTGGATACTCTGATCGAGATTGACGGTGGTATCTCCGCCAAGACCATCGAATCCGCTGCCGCCGCCGGTTGCGACGCCTTCGTTGCAGGGTCGGCCGTTTTCGGCGCTGATGATCGTGCGGCGGCTGTCGATGAGCTGCGCGCATTGGCCACTACTGCTGCAACTAAGTAGACGGCGGTGAAGCACGGTGGCACAGTTTCCGGATCTCGTCTCCGCACAGCCGCTGACTGACGCTCAAGCTATGGCATTGGCCATAGAAGCCGGCCAGCGAGTTCGGGGCACCACCTATCCCAATCCACCGATTGGTTGCGTCATCCTCGATACCGCAGGGATTGCGGTAGGAGTGGCCGGAACTGAGCCGGTAGGTGGCCGACACGCAGAGCCACAAGCATTAGAAATGGCGGGGGCACGAGCTCAGGGCGGTACTGCAGTGGTCACACTAGAGCCGTGCAATCATATCGGCCGTACACCACCGTGCACCGAGGCACTTGCGGCAGCCGGAGTTTCCCGCGTCATATTTGCGGTCGCCGATCCTAATCCCGTGGCCGCTGGCGGCAGCGAGTGGTTGCGATACAAGGGAATCGACGTGGTCGAGGAGTTCCAACGCAATCGTGTGGCGGATGGCTATCTGCGTCCATGGTTACACTGGCAGCGCACTCGGCGCCCACACATCACGCTGAAGACGGCGGGCACGCTGGATGGTTTCGCCGCCGCTACCGACCGCACCTCGCAGTGGATTACGGGGGAGCAGGCGCGGGCACGGGTACATATCGATCGTGCACGTCGGCAAGCGATTGTCGTCGGAACGGGAACAGTGCTCGCTGACAATCCGCGATTGACCGCGCGCACACCAGACGGCGAGGAGCTGTCAACGCAACCCCTGCGCATCGCGATCGGCACCTCGGAGGTCGCCGCCGATGCGAATATCCGCGGCGATAACTTCCGCCACATTCGCACTCACGATGTGGAAGTGGCGCTGGAGACAATGGCGGATATGGGACTTATTGACGTGCTGGTAGAAGGCGGCCCACGGCTCGCCAGCGCTTTCTTAGAAGCCGATGCTGTCGACGCGATTGAGTCTTACATTGCCCCGGCGTTTCTCGGAGCTGGTCTGCCGGTGACATCGGCCAACCATGAGACCACCATCACTGACATCTCGCGCTTTCGTACCGTCGCGGTCGAGACTCTGGGAGATGACATTTTGATTACGGCTCTCCGCAGTGGCAAAGATCGCGGGTAGACCGGCTAGAGTTAATTTTGTAAAAATCTTTCAATTTATAACAAACGGTAAAGGATTTTCCTGACCACTATGTTTACGGGAATTGTTGAGGAACTCGGCGAAATTCGCGAAATCCACCGCGAAGCCGATTCCATTACTCTGACCATTCGCGCGACCACCGTGCTTGACGACGTGCACCACGGTGATTCCATTGCTGTCAATGGCGTTTGTTTGACCGTCGTGGAGTTTGGCGATGATTTCTTTACCGCTGATCTCATGCAAGAGACTCTGGTTAGGTCGAGCCTCGGCCAGGTTGAGGTCGGCTCCAAGGTCAACCTCGAACGTGCAACCGCAGTCGGTCAACGCCTCGGCGGCCATATCGTGCAGGGACATGTCGATGGCACCGGCGAGGTTATTTCGCGCACGCCAGGGGAGCGCTGGGAAGTAGTGCGGATTTCGCTGCCGGAGCATCTCTCCAAGTATGTCGTGGAAAAGGGCTCAATTGCCGTGGATGGTACTTCGTTGACCGTCTCTGCAGTAGGCGAGGGGTTCTTTGAGGTCAGCCTGATACCGACGACGCTGACGGACTCCGTTATTGGTTCGACCGCGGTAGGCGCCAAGGTCAATTTGGAAGTCGATGTGCTAGCCAAGTACGTCGAGAAAATGTTGGAAAGATAAGCTACAAGACTGTGATTAAGTTCGATTCTGTAGAGCGGGCCATTGCGGACATCGCAGCCGGTAAGGCCGTGGTCGTCGTCGACGATGAAGATCGTGAGAACGAGGGCGACATCATCTTCGCCGCCGAGAAGGCAACGCCTGAACTTGTTGCCTTTATGGTTCGCTATTCCTCTGGTTACATCTGCGCGCCGCTGACCGCCGAGGACTGCGAGCGTCTGAATCTGCCACCGATGGTGTCAGAGAATGAGGATGCCCGCGGTACCGCATACACAGTGACCGTGGATGCCAACACCGGTACGACCGGTATTTCCGCCACAGATCGTGCGAACACCATTCGTACTCTCGCTGACCCCACGTCGAGCCCGCACGATTTCACCCGACCAGGACACGTGGTCCCGTTGCGAGCTCGCGATGGTGGCGTCCTAGTCCGTGCCGGCCACACCGAGGCTGCGGTCGATCTCGCCCGCCTGGCAGGGCTTCGTCCTGCCGGCGTGCTGTGTGAGGTTGTCTCCGAGGAAGACCCGACCGGTATGGCGCGCGCGGAGGAACTGCGTCGCTTCTGCGACAAGCACGATTTAGCGCTGATCTCCATTGAGCAGCTGATCGAATACCGTCGCCACAACGAGCACTTGATTGAACGCGTTGTCGAAACCAAGCTGCCGACCGACTACGGCGAGTTCCGTGCCATTGGGTACCGGAGCCTTATCGACGGTGTCGAGCATGTCGCTCTCGTTGTGGGGGATGTGTCTTCCAACGATGGTCAGGACGTCCTCGTGCGTGTGCACTCCGAATGCCTCACCGGCGACGCACTGGGATCTCGCCGCTGCGACTGCGGTCAGCAGCTGCACAACTCCATGCGCATGGTTCACGAAGCGGGGCGTGGCGTCATCCTCTACATGCGCGGTCACGAAGGCCGAGGCATTGGTTTGATGCCGAAGCTGCAGGCCTACCATCTGCAAGATGAAGGCGCTGACACCGTTGATGCCAATCTCGCGCTCGGTTTGCCGTCGGATGCCCGTGAGTACGGCACTGGTGCACAGATCCTGCAGGATCTTGGAGTCACCACTATGGCGCTGCTGACGAACAATCCGACCAAGCGTGCCGGCCTAGGTGGTTATGGACTGGAGATGAGCCGCCGGGTACCGGTGCCAGTTGAGGTCAACGAGGATAACTTGAAATACTTGTTGACAAAGCGCGAACGCATGGGCCATGAGCTCCCTTGGTTGGATGAGTACATGGAGACCCACGGCATTTCGACAGAAGGAGCACAGTAGATGAGTGGCGCAGGTCTTCCTGAAATTTCCGTTCCCGATTCCACTGGTGTGACCGTCGGTCTGGTCACCTCTCACTGGAACGAGGAGATTACTGGACAGCTTCGTCGTGAAGCGCTGGCCCAGGCCGAGGAGGTCGGCGCTGTAGTTACGGATGTGACTGTCGTCGGTGCTCTGGAGATTCCGGTTGTGGTGCAACAGCTCGCCCGAACTCACGACGCCGTGGTGGCGCTGGGGTGCGTTATCCGCGGTGGTACGCCGCACTTCGACTATGTCTGCGACTCGGTGACTGAGGGCCTGACGCGGATCGCACTGGACTGTGAAACGCCAGTTGGCAATGGTGTGCTGACCTGCAACACTGAACAGCAGGCAATTGATCGTGCCGGCGGTAAGGGCGCCGCGGAGAATAAAGGTCGCGAGGCCATGGCCGCAGCGCTGCACACCGTCGCAGTGTTGAAGTCCCTTCGTGAAGGTGGAGCTGAGTAAGAATGGGTAACTCCGAACGCCACAGCAATTCGACTGCCGTCGACACCGGTAGCGAAGACAAATGGCTGTTGGAAATCACCTCGCAAAAGCTGCGTCTGTGGGCGATTATCGCTGCAGTTGTGGTTTTCGCTATCCATATCTTCATGGGTATCGTGGTGGACTTTGGTAACACCGGAGCTTCGGTGACCGCTATCGACCAGCTGGCTTTCCCAATGATTGGTTTGATCATCGCCGGGGTAATCCTGCTGCTGACTCGGGCTCGCGTTCGCGTAAATGCCAGGGGTGTGGAAGTCCGCAATCTACTCAATGCGAAGTTTTACCCGTGGGTCGATATTTACGGCCTGAGTTTTCCAAAGAAGTCCCGCTGGGCTCGCTTGGAGCTGCCTGACTTTGAGTTTGTGCCGATGCTCGCGATCCAGTCGGCCGACGGCAGCCGCGTCGTGGAAGACATCCGCCGGTTCCGTGAACTTGAAGACAAGTTCATGCCGGAGGACTAACCCAAGGACACGTTTTAAGGACACCGTAAGTGACTGACCCTTCTCAGTACCGTCCCGCCCCCGGCACCATTCCCACGGAGCCGGGGGTGTACCGTTTTCTCGATTCAACCGGGCGCGTTCTCTACGTCGGCAAGGCGAAGAATCTCCGTGCGCGTTTGTCTAACTATTTCCAGGACTTAACTCGGCTTCATCCCCGCACCCGCCAGATGGTGCAGTCCGCTTCGAAGGTGACGTGGACTGTCGTCCACAATGAAGTCGAAGCGCTGCAGTTGGAGTACACCTGGATCAAGCGCTTTAATCCGCGGTTCAACGTGATGTACCGCGATGACAAGTCGTATCCGATGTTGGCCGTCAGCGTTGGAGAGCTGTACCCGCGGCTCTTTCTCTACCGAGGACCGCGCCGGAAGGGCGTGCGTTATTTCGGGCCTTATTCACACGCGTGGGCTATCCGAGAAACGCTCGACTTGCTTACACGAGTTTTCCCAGCCCGCACCTGTTCAAAGGGAGTCTTCAACCGGCAGCAAGCCCTGGGGCGGCCCTGTTTGCTCGGCTATATCGACAAATGCTCGGCGCCTTGTGTCGGCCGTGTCAGTGCCGAGGAACACCGCGAAATTGTCCGTGGTTTTACCAGCTTCATGTCGGGAAATACGGGCCCGGTCACCAGGCGCTTGAAGAAGGAAATGGAGGAAGCTGCCGGCGAGTTAGACTTCGAGCGCGCCGCTAGTCTGCGCGACAACCTCGCTGCCATCGACAAGGTCATGGAGCGGCAGTCAGTCGTGCTTTCCGACGCCGCTGATGCCGACTTTATTGCGCTAGCAACCGACGAACTGGAAGCGGCCGTGCAGATTTTCCATGTTCGGGCGGGACGTATTTACGGTCAGCGCGGCTGGGTAGTGGAGAAGTCCGGCGAATACGCGACTACGGAGTTTCGAGAGGGAGAGACCGACCCCAGCTTGGGTGGGCTGCTAACGCAGTTCCTGACACAGTTCTATGGCGACGCCGCCAAGCACGCGGATGTCGACGGCGATGAATCAACCACTGCCGCCCAGGTTGTGCCACGCGAAATTCTCGTTCAGGCCACGCCCGACGATCTTGACGAGGTTACTGCATTTTTGGCCGATATTCGTGGCACCAATGTAGATATTCGCGTCCCACAACGCGGTGACAAGCGGACGCTCATGGAGACCGTGCAGAAAAATGCAGCTGAAGCGCTACGCCAGCACAAGCTAAAGCGAAGTGGAGATCTAACTACTCGATCGCAGGCTCTCTCCGAACTCCAGGACGCGCTATTTATGGATGAAGCGCCGCTGCGCATCGAGTGCACTGACATCTCGCATATTCAGGGCACCGATGTGGTGGCCTCGTTGGTGGTCTTCGAGGATGGATTGCCCAAGAAGTCCGACTACCGCCGCTACCGAATCAAAGATGCAGCGGGTGACGGTCGCTCGGACGACGTCGGTTCTATCGCTGAGGTGGTGCGCCGTCGTTTTCTGCGCCATAACGAGGACAAGCTCGCCATGCCCGATGATGCAAGCGAGATGTTCGTCGAAGAGACGACTGATGCCGTCGATGAGCAGTCGCGGAGTAACCGCAAGTTTGCCTACCCGCCACAGTTGTTCATCGTCGACGGTGGTGCACCGCAGGTCGCAGCCGCACAGGCGGTCCTCGATGAACTCGAGGTCACCGATGTGACGTTGGTGGGAATTGCCAAGCGCTTAGAAGAGCTGTGGATTCCCGACGATGATGAGCCGCTCATTCTGCCGCGTAATTCGGAAGCGATGTACCTAATCCAGCGAATTCGTGATGAGGCGCACCGCTTTGCCATTAATTATCACCGTCAGCAGCGATCTAAACGCATGCGCTCGTCGGTGCTTGATGGCATTAAGGGGCTGGGGCCAGCACGCCGCAGTGAGTTGGTCAAGCACTTTGGTTCCGTTGCGGCGCTGAAGAAGGCCAGCGTCGAGCAGATCGAAGAAGTGGCTGGTTTCGGGCCGATGCTCGCGAAAACTGTTTACGATTACCTCCATCCAGACGAGAAGTCGTCAGAGCCAAACTCGGATGTCGGTCCGGGAGAGTAGGCGTAGAAGTAGGTAAACAAGTGGCTAAAACCGCACTTGAAACAGTGCTAGGGGGTTTACTTCCGCTAGTAAAACCGAGAGCGGTTGGGCGGAATTGTATTAGAGTGATGGCATGATTACTTCGGGTTATTCCCCTCAGGCTGAAAAGTCACTTGTGTTGATTACCGGCATGTCCGGTTCCGGACGCAATACGGCCGCCAGCGTCTTGGAGGAGATGGGCTGGTATGTCGCAGACAACCTGCCCCCGGAGTTGATTATGCGCATGGTCGAGTTGTCGTTTGAAGCGGACTCTCCAGTAGAGCGCCTCGCTATCGTCACCGACGTGCGCTCGCGCGCGTTCGCCGGCAGTTTGGGGGAGGTGCTCGACGGACTCCGCAATGAGGGGCGCCAGCCCTATGTCATCTTCTTTGATGCCAACGACGACACCCTCATCGCCCGCTACGACTCTGTCCGCCGCACCCATCCGCTGCAGGAAAATGGCACGCTTTCACAGGGTATTGCCGCTGAACGTCAGATGTTGCTGCCAATAAAGGGCATGTCGGATTTAGTAGTGGATACCTCTGACATGAGCGTGCACGATTTGCGCCGTGAGTTAGAGCATCAGTTGTCGGATACCGCTAGCAAGATTCAGCAGATCACCATCGAATCATTTGGGTTTAAGCACGGTGCGCCGCGCGATGCCGACATGCTTTTCGACGTCCGTTTTCTCCCCAATCCCTATTGGGTACCTGAGCTGCGTGCGGGCCGCGGTACCAACAAAGCCGTGGCCGACTACGTGCTGTCCCAACCTGAGTCTCAGGGGTTTTTGGACAACGTCACAAACTTGATTGAATTGGTTTTGCCCGGGTACCGCCGTGAGGGCAAGGGTTTTATGACTATCGCTGTGGGATGCACCGGAGGCCATCACCGAAGTGTGGCCATGTCGGAGGCGCTGGCTAAGAAGCTCGAGGGAGTTTCCGGGATCAACGTCAACGTCGTCCACCGCGATATTGACCGCAACTAGCGGTTTTAGTGGAGGTGTAGAAATTGACATCAATTACCAGTCTGGGTGGCGGTCATGGTCTATTTGCCACGCTGAGAGCTGACCGTCAGGTTGCGGACCATGTCACAGCGGTGGTCACAGTTGCCGACGACGGCGGATCCTCGGGTCGCCTTCGTCGTGAGCTGGGGCAGATTCCCCCTGGAGACCTTCGCATGGCACTCGCCGCGCTTTCCGCAGATACGGAAAAAGGCGATCTGTGGGAAAAGACACTGCAGCACCGCTTTGGCGGAACTGGCGCACTGGCAGGGCATGCGATTGGCAATCTGATTATCGCTGGCCTCACCAGTGTGATGGGAAATGAAGTCGACGCGCTTGACGAAATTGGCCGGTTGCTGCAAATCCGGGGTCGAGTCGTGCCCATGTCGCCGATCCCGCTAGAGATTGAGGCCGAAGTCGTTGGCTTGGAGCAGGATGCTCGCGTTGTGCGCCAGGTCCGTGGCCAGGTCGCAGTGGCCACGACACCTGGCCAGGTGCGCCGAATCCGGCTGATTCCTGAGACTCCGCCGGCATCCGAGGAGGCCATTGAAGCTATCCTCAATGCCGATTTGGTGACGCTGGGTCCGGGTTCGTGGTTTACTTCGGTTCTGCCACATCTTCAGGTGCCCGGGCTGCGGGATGCTCTGCAAGAAACCAATGCCACAACCGTCGTGGTGCTGAATCTTGTCGCCGAGCCGGGGGAGACCGCCGGTTTTTCTTCCGAACGGCACATCCATATGCTCACGCAGCATGCACCTAACTTGAAGCTCAATTACGTGCTTGTCGACGACAACACGCCGCTCGCGGATACCGAACGAGAATACCTGCAGCGAGCGGCGGATAGCCTAGACGCGCAGGTTGTCTTCGCCGATGTGCAAGAAGTTGATGACCACGGAGCTCTGACGGGTCGGCATTCGCCGGAGAAACTAGCTGTCGCACTTCGTCAGTTCCTCTAAAGCGTCCGGCCAGTCGAGGGTTTTAATGCATTCTCCTGCGAGGATGCAATAGACAATCAACTAATTGCCACTCGATTGGTACCGGATACTATCCTTGAGGTTTATTGCTAAAGCTCAAATGGGGTTAATTTTACCTAAATTAACCAGGCCCAAACCCAGCTCGCACACATGAAATGAGGATGGACAGCATCGTGGCATTGACGGCGAAGGTCAAAGACGAACTAGCCCGCGTGTCAGTTTCGCAGGAAAGCGCTCAGGCAGCGGAGATTTCGACCCTGTTCCGCTTCGCAGGAGGACTCCACCTGGTGGCAGGTTCGATTGTGCTGGAGGCTGAGTTGGATTCCGGCGCTGTCGCACGCCGCCTGCGCTCCATGCTGGCCGAACTCTACGATGTCAAAGCCAGCCTCAATGTCTTGTCTCCCGGTGGCTTGCGAAAGACCTCGAAGTACATCGTGCGGGTAACCGATGGCGCGGAACTCGTCGTTAGGCAAACTGGCCTGATCGACTCTGCAGGACGTCCCGTACGTGGGCTACCACGCAAGCTGATCATGGGACAGAAGATCGATCAAGAAGCTGCATGGCGGGGTGCCTTTTTGGCACATGGTTCACTGACTGAGCCGGGGCGTTCCTCAGCTTTGGAAGTCACTGCTCCTTCTGCTGAAGCGGCACTCGCATTGGTGGGATGTGCTCGTAGGCTCGGAATTACGGCTAAGAGCAAGGAGAATAAATCCCGCGGTGGCGATCGCGTAATCATCCGGGAGGGCGATGCAATCGGTGCGCTGCTGACGCGAATGGGAGCCCAGACTACTCGCCTGCAGTGGGAAGAACAGCGTATGCGTCGTGAAGTGCGAGCGACGGCCACTCGTTTGGCAAACTTCGACGATGCCAACCTGCGGCGCTCGGCTCGTGCGGCCGTTATTGCAGCAGCGCGAGTAGAGCGTGCTTTAGAGATTCTCGGTGACGATGTACCAGACCATTTGGTGTCTGCAGGACAGCTGCGCATCGAGCACAAGCAGGCTTCATTGGAAGAACTTGGGCAGCTGGCCAATCCGCCAATGACCAAGGACGCCGTCGCAGGACGCATCCGCCGTTTGCTCTCCATGGCAGACAAAAGAGCAAACGAACTCGGAATTCCCCCCACAACTGCAGTCGTTACAGACGAACTTTTTGACAAAGAAGTTGACGAGTAAAGCACCTGTTATGCCTAGTCAGGTGCGTAATTTTTGATAAATCTCCGTTTATTTGGGATTTTCGCACCAAACCACCGCTGCGCGAATGAAAAACCCAACGTACACTTCTGTAGTGAACCTGTTGGAGCGCAATCAGCGCCCTGACAAGTGGCATCGATTCGCCAATCCATTAAGGAGATTATTGTGACGGTTCGTGTAGGTATTAACGGTTTTGGTCGCATTGGCCGCAACTTCTTCCGCTCCCTGCTCGCTGCGGGCGCTGACCTGGAAGTCGTTGCTGTAAACGACCTCACTGATAACAAGACCCTGGCTCACCTGCTCAAGTACGACTCCATCATGGGCAAGCTTGACGCAGAGGTCACCTACGACGATGAGTCCCTCACCGTCAACGGCAAGCGCATCGCGGCATACGCTGAGCGTGACCCGAAGGACCTGCCGTGGGGCAAGCACGAGGTCGACATCGTCATTGAGTCCACCGGTTTCTTCACCGATGCCAACGCTGCCAAGGCTCACATCGAGGCTGGCGCCAAGAAGGTCATCATCTCCGCTCCGGCTAAGAACGAAGACGCAACCTTCGTTGTCGGTGTCAACCACACTGACTACGACCCGGAGAAGCACAACATCATTTCGAACGCTTCTTGCACCACCAACTGCCTGGCTCCGATGGCTAAGGTCCTGGACGACAAGTTCGGCATCGAGCGCGGTCTCATGACCACCATCCACGCATACACCGGTGACCAGCGTCTGCACGACGCTCCGCACAAGGACCTGCGTCGCGCCCGCGCTGCTGCTCTGAACATTGTTCCGACCTCCACCGGTGCTGCAAAGGCAGTCGCTCTGGTTCTGCCGCAGCTCAAGGGTCTGCTGGACGGCTACGCACTGCGTGTTCCGACTCCGACCGGCTCTGTCACCGACCTGACCTTCACTGCGAAGAGCGAGGTCACCGTCGAGTCCGTTAATGCTGCCATCAAGGAAGCTGCTGAGGGCGAGCTCAAGGGTGTTCTGGGCTACAACGAGGACCCAATCGTTTCCAAGGACATCGAGGGCGACCCGCGTTCCTCTATCTTCGACGCACCGCTGACCAAGGTCATCGGCGATCAGGTCAAGGTTGTCTCCTGGTACGACAACGAGTGGGGCTACTCCAACCGCCTCGTCGACCTGGCTGTCTACGTCGGTGAGCGCCTCTAATAACTCACCTGGTTAATCCCAGACCCCGAACGGGCCGGGGTGGTTGTGCCTGAGTAGGGCACGCCACCCACGGCCCGTTTTTTACACACTTTCACAAGGATTTCATTGAGATGACTGTTAAGACTGTCAAAGACCTGATCAACGAAGGTATTGAAGGCCGTTACGTCCTCGTCCGCTCCGACTTTAACGTTCCGTTGAAGGACGGCGTTATCACCGATCCGGGTCGAATCGATGCTTCGCTGCCCACCCTGTCCGCGCTTGTCGAGGCCGGTGCCAAGGTCGTTGTTATGGCTCACCTGGGTCGCCCGAAGGGCGAGGTTAAGTCCGAGTTCTCCCTGGCCCCGGTCGCTGAGGCGCTGTCTGAGCGCCTGGAGCAGTACGTCGCGCTCGCCGGTGATGTCTCCGGTGAGGACGCGCACGAGCGCGCTAATGGCCTGACCGAGGGCGATGTACTCTTGTTGGAGAACGTCCGCTTCGATCCGCGCGAGACCTCCAAGGACGAGGCAGAGCGCGCCGAGTTCGCAGCCGAGCTGGCTGCACTTGTTCCGGACGGAGCATTTGTTTCTGACGGTTTCGGTGTTGTTCACCGCGCCCAGGCTTCCGTCTTCGACATCGCTAAGAAGCTGCCGCACTACGCCGGCAATCTGGTTCAGGCTGAGCTTGAGGTTCTGCGCAAGGTTGCAGAGACCCCGGAGAAGCCGTACACCGTCGTGCTCGGCGGTTCCAAGGTTTCCGACAAGCTGGGCGTTATTGAGGCTCTCGCGCCGAAGGTTGACTCCCTGGTCATCGGCGGCGGCATGTGCTTCACCTTCCTGGCTGCCAAGGGCTACGCCGTTGGCGCATCCCTGCTGCAGGAAGAGATGATTGACACCTGTAAGGATCTCCTGGACCGCTACGGCGATAAGATCGTTCTGCCAACCGACGTAGTTGTGGCTGACAAGTTCGCTGCAGACGCTGAAAACAAGGTGGTAGACGCCACCGAGATTCCGGAAGGCTGGATGGGCCTGGACATCGGACCGGCTTCCGCCGAGGCATTCGGCAAGGTGCTCGCTGAGTCCAAGACTGTGTTCTGGAACGGCCCGATGGGCGTGTTCGAGATGGAGGCTTTCGCAGCTGGCACCCGCGAGGTTGCACAGGCCATCATCGATGCCACCACTAACAACGGTTGCTTCTCCGTCGTCGGTGGCGGCGACTCCGCAGCGGCAGTACGTACTCTGGGGTTGAACGAGGACGGCTTCAGCCACATCTCCACCGGTGGTGGCGCTTCGCTGGAGTTCCTCGAGGGTAAGACTCTGCCGGGCGTCTCCGTCCTGGAAGACTAAGATTTTTCCACCACCGGATTTTCATCGCTTAAAAATCCGCTAATTGATAGGGAAGTGAATTCCACCACTATGGCACGTACACCATTTATTGCTGGTAACTGGAAGATGAACCTGAACCATCTCGAGGCTATCGGTGTGGTGCAGAAACTCGCGTTCGCTCTGCCGAAGGAGTACTACGACAAGGTTGACGTCGCTGTCATCCCGCCGTTTACCGACCTGCGTTCGGTCCAGACTCTGGTTGAGGGCGATAAGCTCGGCGTCACTTACGGCGCGCAGGATGTCTCAGTCCACGAGTCCGGCGCTTACACCGGCGAGATTTCCGCATCGATGCTGGCAAAGCTCGGCTGCACCTGGGTCGTCGTTGGTCACTCCGAGCGTCGCGATATGCACGCAGAGGACGACGAGCTGGTCGCAAAGAAGGCCAAGGCAGCACTGCGCGAGGGCATGAACCCAATCGTCTGTGTCGGCGAGCCGCTGGAGGTCCGAGAGGTCGAAGAGCACGTCGAGTACGTTGTCTCTCAGGTCAAGGGCTCCCTGGCTAACCTGACCAACGCTGAGCTGGCCAAGACTGTCATCGCTTACGAGCCGGTCTGGGCTATCGGCACCGGTAAGGTCGCATCGGCTGCAGACGCTCAGGAAGTCTGTGCAGCTATCCGCGAGACCATCGCTGAAATTGCGGACGAGAACATCGCAAAGGAAATGCGCATCCTCTACGGTGGTTCCGTCAAGGCCGAGAACGTCGCTGAGATCGTCGGCAAGCCCGACGTCGACGGCGGCCTCGTCGGTGGCGCTTCGCTCGACGGTGAAGCATTCGCGAAGCTCTGCGCACTTGCTGCAGATGCCGCCCAGAACGCCTAAGTGCATATAAATTCAGAACAACTGATAAGATAGGCGCCATGCGCGACCCCGGATTGGTTTTATTGATTCTCATAAAACCGATTCGGGGTTATTGCCTTTAGGCGGACTCAATCCAGGCACACCGACTGGCAATAATTCAGCGCAATACATTTCCCGAGGCTTTCCACTTGGAATGCCCGGCAATTTTCAAAGGACGTGCTCAATGAACGAACAAGTACATGGTGACACTGACCGACACACTGCAAGCAATGAGCAATCCTCATCGACCGCTACCGCGAAGCAGCAGGACTTGCTCTGGGAGGATATTCGCCACCTGGGTCGAATTCTTGGGCAGGTAATCCGCGAGCAAGAGGGTGACGAGGTCTTTAACCTGGTCGAAAATGCTCGCCGTGCAGCCTTCGAACTCCATCGTGGCGATGGCGACATCGAGAAGCTCACCGGCCTCTTCCGCGATATTGACCCTGCCGAGGCAAGCCCTGTCATCCGTGCTTTCACGCACTTCGCACTTTTGGCTAACCTCGCTGAGGATTTGCACGAGGAGCTGGGCATCGAGGCATCTCTCGATGCTGGCGATCCACCGCAGGACTCCACTCTGGAGGCAACATGGCAGAAGCTTCGCGACGCCAAGGTTTCCAGCAGCGCCATTGCGGACATGATGGACCACATTGAGGTCGTCCCGGTTCTGACCGCACACCCAACGGAAACTCGTCGTCGCACAGTGTTCGATGTGCAGAAGCACATCACGGCCGCAATGCGGCGCCGCCACGAGATTCAGGCGGCCCCGATGAATGCGCGCACCGCGGACCGACTCGCTGAGATTGATGCCGATATCCGCCGCCGTATCCTGACGCTGTGGCAAACGGCCCTCATTCGCATGAACCGCCCGGATATTCGCGACGAGGTCGAGGTTGGTCTTCGCTACTACCAGCTTTCTCTGCTGGAAGCTGTGCCACAGATTAACCGAGACGTCGTCAAGCACTTGCGTCAGCTCGGCGGAAACAAGTTGCCGGCTTACCCAACGATTCGCATGGGCTCGTGGATTGGCGGTGACCACGACGGCAACCCATACGTGACAGAGGAAACGCTGCGCTATGCCTCCGATAGGGCGGCGGGTACGATCCTGCGTCACTATTTCTCGCAGCTGCACCTGCTGGAGCGCGAGCTCAGTCTCAGCGACCGCCTGACCAAGGTCACCGTGGATCTGGTCGCTCTGGCCAGCCGCGGCCACAATGACGTACCTAACCGCGAAGATGAGCCGTACCGTCGTGCGGTTCACGGTATCCGCGGTCGCGTGGCGGCAACAGCGGTGAACTTCTTCGACGAGTCCATCATCGAGGGCGACTGGTCGGAATTCACTCCGTATGACAGCGCCGAGGAGCTACTTGAAGAGCTCTCGATTATCGACGACTCACTGCGGTCCAGCCACGATGACCTCATCGCCGATCACCGCCTGCGCGATCTGATTGATTCAGTCGAAGTATTTGGTTTCCACCTGTACTCGATTGATATCCGCCAGAATTCGGACTCTCATGAGGAAATCCTCACCGAGCTGTTCTCCGCTGCCGGTGTGGTGGACAACTACGCGGGATTGAAGGAAGCTGACAAGGTCGAGCTGCTGACCAAGGAACTGCAGTCCTCCCGTCCGCTGGTTTCGACTTCCGCAGATCTTTCCGAAGCTACGGCTCGCGAGCTAGGCATTATGCGTGCGGCATCTCGTGCGGTGCGCAAGTACGGTCACGACGCGGTACCGCACTGCATCATTTCGATGTGTACATCGGTCTCCGACCTGCTGGAGCCGATGATTCTGCTCAAGGAAGTCGGTCTGATTCGCCCGAATGGCTCCCAGCCGACCGGTTCTGTTGACGTCATCCCGCTGTTCGAAACCATCGAAGACCTGCAGGCTGGTGCCGACGTGCTGCGTGCTGCGTGGGACATTCCGGTCTACCGCGCATACGTGTCCGCACGCGGAGATCTGCAGGAAGTCATGCTCGGCTACTCTGACTCCAACAAGGATGGCGGGTACTTCGCTGCAAACTGGGCGCTTTACGACGCGGAGGTCGCCATCGTGGCAGCTGCGAAGGACAACGACATTCGCCTGCGTCTCTTCCACGGCCGCGGAGGTACCGTTGGCCGTGGTGGCGGTCCGTCCTACGAGGCAATTCTGGCGCAGCCGTCGGGTGCAGTCCAGGGGTCGGTGCGTATCACCGAGCAGGGCGAGATTATCTCTGCCAAGTACGGTCACCCTGCAGCGGCACGCAGGAACCTCGCCGCACTTGTTTCGGCAACGATTGAGTCGACTCTGCTCGACGTCGATGACCTGAAGAACCCAGCTCGCGCCCACGAGATTATGTCGGAGATTTCCGACCTGTCTCGCGAGGCCTACTCGAAGCTCATGCACGAGGACCCGGGCTTTATTGACTTCTTCACGTCGTCGACCCCGGTCGATGAGATCGGCAGCCTGAACATCGGTTCGCGTCCGACCTCACGCAAGCAGACCCAGACCATTTCTGACCTGCGCGCAATTCCGTGGGTACTGTCCTGGTCGCAGCAGCGTTCTATGGTGCCGGGCTGGTTTGGTGTCGGCTCTGCACTGCAGGAGTGGATCGGCGAGGACGAAGACGGTTCCCGCCTGGCTGAGCTCCGTCAGCTCAACGAGATTTGGCCGTTCTTCAATTCGGTGCTGTCGAACATGGCGCAGGTCATGTCCAAGGCTGACCTGAACCTGGCGCGCGCCTACGCTAGCCTGTGCCAAGATAAGGCCGACGGTGAGCGCATCTACGGCATCATCAAGGCTGAGTTCGACCTGACTTTGGAGATGTTCCTGAAGGTAACCGGGTACAAGCACCTGCTGGAGGACAACCCGCTGCTCAGGCGCTCGGTGGACATGCGCTTCCCGTACCTTATGCCGCTGAACATCATCCAGCTGGAGATGCTGCGTCGTTACCGTGCCGGCGATAATCGCGACAAGGTGCGTCGGGGCATTCAGCTGACCATGAATGGTCTGGCAACTGCACTGCGCAACTCCGGCTAGGGATACCTAGCCAGCGGAGCAATTGCGCTAGTATAGTTGGAGTTCTTAAAGAAGCGACGTTTCAAAAGGAAGTGCGCGTGTACCTCGCCATTCAGATTGTCCTGGTCATCACATCCATCCTGATGACGCTGTTCATCCTGCTCCACAAGGGTAAGGGTGGCGGACTGTCCAGCCTCTTTGGTGGCGGCATGCAGTCGAATCTGTCCGGTTCGACTGTGGTGGAGAAGAACCTTGACCGCGTCACTATTGTGACCGTGATTATCTGGTTGCTCTGCATTGTCCTGTTGCTGCTGTTCAATACTTTCGGCTGGTAGGTTCTGCACGCAGCACGCCCCACCGAAGGCCTTTAAGTAATAAAAATTCCCGTCGATAGCATTTCGCTTATCGACGGGAATTTTGCTGTTTCTGAGCTTAGGAGTACAGGGACAGCCTACAGCTGTGCAGCCGCAGCATCGTCAACAAAGACAACGGTCTCTTGAGCACCGCGGACCCCGGCCGCCGGCCACTGCGCCGGGTCGCCCTGCTGAGCGATCGCCGCAATCGCCTCGGCCTTTTCACCACCGGCTACTAGTAGCCACACACGCTGAGAGCTGGCGATGGCCGGCATAGTCAGCGTGATGCGGGTCGGTGGTGGCTTCGGACAGTTATGCACGTCCACAACCAAGCGTTCCTGCTCAGCGAGCGCTGCGGTGTGTGGGAAAATCGAGTTGATGTGTCCCTCTCCGCCCATACCAAGAAGGTGCAGGTCAAAGCCGTTTGGAGCCTTCTGACGAACGATAGCTTCGTAGCTTTCGGCGGCCTCCGTGGTGGTCACGCCGCTATCGGCAGCAGCAAACTCGAAGATGTTCTGCTCAGGAACGCCGACGGGGGACAAGAGACGCTCACGGGCCGCCAGCGCGTTGCGGTCTGCCGAGTCGGCAGCGACAAAGCGTTCATCTCCGAAGAACACCAGGACTCGCTTCCAGTCGATGTCTCCAGAATCGTCGGCAAGCGCACTGAGCAGGGCAGTACCCGCGCCGCCGCCGGTGAGAACGACGCGTACAAAACCGTCATCGGTGACCGGAGAGACGTTGCCATTCTGGACGGCGACAACCGCATCGATGAAGCGTTGACGTGCAGCCTCGACGATGCCGGCCTGGTCTGCGGCGCGATGGAACTGAGGGGCGGGGACGGTATTCGAGACGTTATCGGTTGTCACTTGTCAGAGACTCCTGGTTCGTTCGCGAAGCTGGTGATCGTGGACGTTGGGGCCTGCATGCCTACGGTGTGAATCTGGCTGAGACCACGCAGGGCACGTCCGTAGGCAGTGTCGTGATCGAGGTGACGCAGTTCCTCTGCCAAGCACTCGGAGCGTGTTGGACGCGACAATGCGACCTTGAACGGGGGCTTTTCTCCGTTGGTGACCGATGCAGTGGTAGCGCTTTCAATATCGATGCGCAGGGTCTGGCCATTTTCACGCTCAAACGCGACGGAGGTCACCGGTGGCTTGGCGCGGCCCTTTTCGTCCACCGGAATCTTCTTCTCCCCGGTGGAGTAACGGTTGACCGGCAGCCCCAGGCGATCTGCCAACCAGCCGGCGGCGACCTCCACCGATGGCGACTCCTGTGGACCGTAGATGGACACGGAGGTCACCGGCGAGTGCGGCGGCAAGTCGAAAGCCGAGGCCAACACACCGCGCCAGTTCGTCAGTCGTGACCAGCTCAGGTCGGAATCGCCAGGCGTGTAGCCCGTACGGCGCGTGTAGATAGCGTTACTATTCGGGTCACACAACGAATCGGTGATACGGCGCTGGGCGATCCTGCCGATTGGTGTCGCCGCTGGGACTTGAGGCGCCTCAGACGGCCACCACGCCACGACCGGCGTATCCGGCAGCAACAGGGGAGTCACCACAGAGCTGTGGTGCTGACCAATCTCACCGGACATGTGCATAACGACGATCTCAGCGGCACCGGCATCTCCACCGACGCGGAGTTCCGCGTCGAGGCGATTGTCCAGGCGTGGATCATCAGAGACCAATACCAGCACACGGGATGGGTGCTCGCGGGAAACGGAGTTGACCGTGGAAATAATGTTTTCCAGGTCGTCTTCGCTTTTGGCCAAAACGATCAGGGTAAGGACACGGCCCGTGGTAACGATGCCGCCCTGCTCTCGAAGCTGCACCAACTGACGAGCAATGCTCGCGGTGTCAGTGTCTGGCAAATTGACAATCATGAAAGTGTTCTTTCTGTCAGAAAATTCTTAAGAACTGAGAGGTCGGCAACCTATGGCCGTCGCCAAGCGCGACCGTCGCGCTCAAGCATGTGGTCAGCGGAGGACGGCCCCCACGAACCTGCGGGGTAACCCTCGGGACGACCGCGCTTGGCCCAGTACTCGATGATGGGGTCAAGAATCTTCCAGGACAGCTCGACTTCCTCATTAGTGGGGAAGAGGCTGGCCTCGTCGAGAAGCGCATCCAGAATCAGGCGCTCGTAGGCCTCTGGCGACTGCTCGGTAAACACCTCGGAGTAGGAGAAGTCCATGTTGACATCGCGCACCTCCATGGCCGAGCCCGGAACCTTCGAGCCGAAGCGCATGAGCACGCCCTCGTCTGGCTGGACTCGAATCACCATGGCGTTCTGACCGAGAGCGGCAGTCATCGTCTCCGCAAAAGGCAAGTGAGGTGCGGACTTAAAGACCAGCGCAATTTCAGTGACGCGGCGGCCGAGGCGCTTGCCGGTGCGCAGGTAGAAGGGGACACCGGCCCAGCGACGGGAGTTGATCTGCAGCGTACAGGCGGCGTAGGTCTCGGTCGTGGATTCGGGGTCGAAGCCTTCCTCATCGCGCAATCCCGGCACGAAGTTGCTGCCCTGCCAATCCGCCGTGTACTGGCCACGAGCGGTGTATTTCGAAAACGGACGCACTGGCTCGACGGCACGCAGAACCTTAATCTTTTCCGCCTGCAGCTCTTCCGGGGTAAAGGCGATGGGCTCTTCCATTGCCACCAGCGCCAGGAGCTGGAGTAGGTGGTTCTGAATCACGTCACGAGCTGCACCAATACCGTCGTAGTAGCCAGCGCGACCGCCCAAACCAATGTCCTCGGCCATGGTGATCTGGACGTGGTCAATGTAGTGAGAATTCCACATCGGATCGAACAACTGGTTGGCAAAACGCATGGCCAGAATGTTCTGGACGGTTTCCTTGCCCAGGTAGTGGTCGATGCGGAACACAGCGTCTTCTGGGAAGACCGAGTTCACAATCCGGTTGAGTTCCTGAGCGGAGGCTAGGTCGTGTCCGAATGGCTTCTCAATAATCACGCGACGCCAATAATCCTCGCCCGACTGCGCCAGCCCCGAACGATCGAGCTGATGACAGACATCGGGGAAGTTAGCTGGCGGAATGGACAGGTAGTAGGCCCAGTTGCCAGCGGTGCCGCGGGAGCGATCGAGCTCCTCAAGTTGTGCGGCCAGGCGATCGAAGGCCTCGTCATCGGTGAAGGTACCGGTGACAAAGTGAATGCCCTCAGCCAGGCGCTGCCAGACACTCTCACGGAAGTCTGTGCGGGCGCCCTGTTCCACTGCGGTGCGCACATAATCCTCAAAGTCCTGTTTCGACCATTCGCGACGACCGTAGCCAACTAACGCGAAGGAGGCAGGCAGCAGACCGCGGTTGGCCAGATCGTAAATGGCAGGCAGAAGCTTCTTTCGGGCCAGATCGCCCGTCACTCCGAAAATCACCATGCCGCCCGGCCCCGCAATACGCGGCAAGCGCTTATCCTGCGGGTCGCGCAGCGGGTTGATGTATCCGTGGTGGTTGGTGCTGCCATCTCCGTTGTGCCGAGAACTGGCAGTAGGGGAGTTCGGATCGTTGCGTTGCAGAGAATCACTCACGGTTTACATAATGTCATATCGAGAAAAGTCCGGTGGAATCGTTTCCGATTCCTTCGATGGGGCCTTGACGGGCCCCTTTCTTCTGCTTTAGGTTTATGACATAGGTGGTATACCCGTACACCATGGAGGTGGATATGCAGGCGAAGGAGGCGGATTCTCGGCCCATCTACGTCCAGATTGCCGAGGATCTGAAATCAATGATTCTGTCCGGGGAGCTCGCGGCTGAAAATCGCGCCCCTTCAACCAAGGAGCTCTCGGAGTTCTATCAGGTCAACCCAACCACGGCTGCCAAGGCCATGACGGAACTGTCGATGGTGGGGCTCGTGGAGAAGAAAAGAGGACTCGGCATGTTTGTCACCCCAGGCGCCCGTGAGCGCATTCGCGCTGAGCGTCGTGAAGCGTTCCAGCGCACCTACATCGAGCCATTAAAAGTGGAGGCCGGCATTCTCGGCCTCACGCTCCACGACATCATCGCCATGCTGGAGGAGGAGAAATGAGCATCTACGGCGTGATTGGCCCCAACGGCGCCGGCAAGACTTACTACCTGCGTACCCTCGCGCAGATGCCTACGGCGGCCCTGGCGAAGGCTGCACCCGACACCCAGGTCTTCGGTGCCACCCCGCGCGAATATTTCCAGATCCTGCGCACCGGCTGGGATCAGCTCGATGTGCCCCACGCGGAGTCCCTCCTCGATTTCCCCGCTGACACCCCTATCAAAAAGCTCAGCCTGGGCCAGCGCCAGCTGCTTATCGCCGCTGCCACCCTGGCATCGGGCAAGGAAGCATTGCTTTTCGACGAGCCCTTCAACGGCCTCGATGTCGAGCACCGCGCCACATTGCGCGGCATGCTTATCGACTCGGCCGAATCGGCCAACCTTGTGGTCACCTCGCAGCACTCCCAGGATCTAGCCGGCCTAGTCGACACCTTGATTGTCATCCACAAGCAGGATGCGTACGGGCCCTATGACGTCGATAAGCTGCGCGCTAGCCATCCGGTGCTGCGCGGCCCTACGGATCTCGTGGCGCAGGTGGCCGGCCCAGTGCTCGCTAAGAAAACCCTCGGCGAGCGCTGCGAGGCAATCCTGTCTACAGAGCTCAGTTCGTCTGCCGCTGCGCATGCCCGCGCCCTCGGCGTTGAGGTGAGCTACCTCGACCCCGCGGCCCTCATCGACCTCGCAAGCACCTCCTCCTACATCGAACGGAGCAAGAAATGAGCACCGGAGCTTTCATCGCGACCAACAAGAAAACCTTCCTCGGTGTTGCCGCCGTGGCCATCCTGTACTCGGCCTTCGGGCGCATGCTCGTAGGCAGCGGAACCGGCAACACCTTGCTTGGCATTATCGCGCTGGGCATCCTCTTCCTCATCACAGCCCGGCGTTCGGTCACCCTGCGTGACTACGGCGTGAGCATCGCCCGCTGGGTACGCTCCGCAATCATCGCAATCTTGGGCACATCGTTGGTGGCTACCGCCTTCATCGTCACGGCGATGGTCATCGAACAGAACAAGTCCGGTTACTACCGCGGATTCGATAGCTTCATTGTCACCTCCGGACCGGCCCTGTTTCCGGACACTAACGGGGAGCTGTACATGATTGAGGATTCCGGGCAGAACTACACCACAGTTCTGCTCACCGCGCTGTGCGTCTTCTTGAGCTTCCTCATGGCTACCGTGGCGAGCACCGCAGTCGGCACCGTCGCCGGCGCGAAGGGCACTCGTGCAGGATCGATCACCATTGGCCTGGCCCTGGTCACGCTCTTCCTCTTCAGCTATCTGCTGGACGTGACCGACTCCGTACCGGGCGCCCCCTGGCCGGCTGTGCCGATCTTTGCCTCAATCATCACCGTAATCTCTGCGTTCGTGATGGCCTGGGCATTAAAGGAAGAGAAACGCCCGCTGCCCACTGTGCGCCCCGCCTTCGCCGCGTCCTAGCTCCATTAAAAAAGCTCCCCTGCGCGGGGAGCTTTTTCATGTCCAACGTTGAACATGCGGGTTAAGTAACACAACAGGCGAACCGAAACTGACAACCCCAAAAGTTACGGGCTGCAGATGTGAAACTGTGCAAGTTTATGACACCTTCAGGCTGGTAGGGTCAGGCGGTCATTGCATCATGGATAACACCAGAGA
>NZ_JVIP01000032.1:0-4480 GCF_001076435.1 Corynebacterium sp. 401_CJEI | reverse complement strand
TACACCGTGGTTGTGCACACCCCAGCCTGCGCGGCAATCTCGGCAACACTATATGAGCCGGCCATAAGCATCTCGTAGATCACGCGATGCTTATGCATCATCGAGACCTTCGGGTAGTGCGATTGGTGCTGGATCTCAATTCCGGCTTGTCGCGCCCACCGCCTGACAGTTGGTGAGGGTATCCCTAACTCACGTCCAACTGCGCTTGCTGATGCCCCGTTGGCGATGTGTTGAAGCGCAATCGGTTTGATGGCACTGTATTTCGTTCGGCGGGTTTGCTTCACTACTTCTCCTGGTCGAAAGTGGTGATGCATTCACCGCCTGAACCTACCTGCTCAAAGTGTCATAAACCTAGTCAGTAACTTGCGGTCGGGAACGGTTTGCAACCTCTATAGGTTGTCGTCGTCGACCCAGGCCTGCACCCCACGGGGCTGCTGAGGTTGTTGCGGTTGTTGCGGTTGTTGCGGCTGCTGTGGTGTTTGTTGCGCTTGCTGTTGGCGGGCCTGGGCAACTGGATCCTGCCACGTTCCCGGCTGCTGGGCTGGCTGCGGGGCTGGCTGCTGCGTCGGAGCCGGCTGCACTGGCTGGCTCGTATTGGACTGCTGGTACTGCTGACCCGCAGCCCCAGCCGCTCCTGCGGCTCCTGCGGCTCCGGCTGAGCCAGTTCCGCCACCACCCGCTGCGGGCTTACCGGAGAGCATGTCCAGGTAGGTGTCATCTCCGTCGAAAAGCGTCCTGGTGATGGCGGTCTTCGGGTTGAGACGACGGAGATCGTTGAGCTCCTGCAGCGGCTTGCGAAGATCGTCGAAGTCTTCACCGAACTCGTCCGAGAGGTTATCGCGTGCGTCATTGATTGCGGTGCGCGCAGCCAGAAGCAATGCGCGGACGTCCTCAATTACCTTCGGCAACCGCTCAGGTCCGATGAGAATTAGTCCGAGGATAAAGAGGACAAGAATCTCGCCCCAGCCAACATTAGAAAACACGTTATACCACCTTAGTTACAGTGCACCTCGCATGCAGCATTGCGCGGCCAAATCCACCAAATCTGCCAAATCCGCAGAAACCAGCCGAAACCGGCCGAAACCAGCGCCCCCTACTCCGGCGTGATCTTCGCCTCCAGCTCGGCTCCGTGGCGAACGATCTTCAATACCGCCTCATTACCAGCGCCAACAGTCCACAGCGCCACCGTGAGCTCATCTGCGGACGATACCGCGCGGTCTCCCACAGCCGTAATCACATCGCCTTCCTGCAGGCCTTCCCGGTCGGCAACGCCTCCCGGCAGGATGCTGGCAATCTCGGCACCAGTCAGTGCGCCATTGGAAACCGTGCGCGCTGTCACGCCAATCCCCGGATGAACCGGCTGCTCACCGGCGATGAGCTGCTCAGCGATGGCAACGGCTGAATTGATCGGAATCGCAAAGCCCAACCCCTGCGAGCCACCCGAACTACTGAAAATCACCGTATTAATACCGATAATGGCACCGCGAATATCCACCAGCGGACCACCCGAGTTACCCGGGTTGATGGAGGCATCGGTCTGAATCGCATCGGCGTAACCGTCCGTGTCGGTCCCCTCAGCAGCCAGGCGCACCGGGCGATTGAGCGCCGAGACAATGCCCGAGGTCACCGTGCCGCCCAGCCCCTGCGGCGAGCCCATCGCAATCACTGTGTCACCGACCGAAACCGCGTTGGAATCACCAAGTTGCGCCACAGTCAGCCCCGCAACATCTTCGACCTTAATTACGGCGAGGTCGGTCTTCGGGTCGCGGCCAATAATCTTGGCCGGCACTTCCTTCAGCTTGCCGCCGTCCCAAAACGTTACGAAGACCTGCATATCCTGCCGGTCCGCCACCGCCGAAACGACGTGGTTATTCGTCAAAATATGACCGTCACCATCAATGACAAACCCCGAGCCCACGCCCGAGACCTCACCGGCACTGACCGCAATCGACACCACCGCGGGACGAAGAGCCTCCGCCACCTTGCCGATTTCAGTCAAATCACCGTTGCCCGGCCGCCCCTCGATCTGCTGCAGCTCCACACGCTGGTAGTCCGAGCGGAAAGACTTGCCAGCCCAACCGCCAACAAAGCCGCCTACACCGCCAATCAGCAGCACCACGGCCGATGACGCCGCAATCACACGCCACGGCACCTCGCGGCCAAAAATCACTTCCCGCGCGCTGACGCGGGGAGCCGTCTTCGGGCGAGGCTTCTTTTTCGCTTCGGGTTTGCGGGCTGGACGCCCCGTCGTCATGCGTGACGACGAATCCTGCCACGGCGAATACTCTTGGGCGGTGGCACTGGTGTCGTCGTCAAGCTTCTGCCCTGGAGCACGCTGTAACCCGCCAGTTGCGGCGGCACGATCGGAGTCCGGGGCAAACGCGGAATCATCGAAAGAGCGATGTTTGCCCACTAGTGACTACCACCTTTACGAAAACCGCGAACAATCTGCTCCAACGCGGCACTCAGCGACTCCGGCGGACGGTGCGCGAGATGCCGCGCCGACCGATGGGGCTCTGAGTCCTCGCAACTGCCTGCGAAATCAGCAATACGAGCGCGCAGCTCAGCTGGAATGTGCAAGGGCGCGCTATCACGCAGACGCTTGGCCGCCTGCCGCTGCTTCGCGACCTCCCGGCGACATTCCGGGCATGCCATCAGGTGCGCCTGCGCACGACGCTCAGCTACGACCGACAACTCGCCGTCAACAAAAGCGGCAATTGCCTCGGTGCCGAGATGCTCCGTTGACAAAAAACGCTTGTCATCGCCCTGCTGAATCACAGACTGCAGCACCTCCAGAAATCGCACCTATTTAACTAGCCCCACAATAGCCGCTCCCGCGGATTGAGTGCGGGAAATCTAGCCTGCGGTGACCGACTCCGGCAGCTCCTGTCGTTCCTTCTCCAGGCGCTCCAACGTCGCCCGCAAGCTGGAACGTGCCCGGTGAATACGCGAACGCACAGTGCCCATCTTGAGCCCAAGGGTGCTGGCAATTTCCTCGTAGGTCAGCCCCACCACATCACAGAGGACAACCACCGCGCGATAATCCGGCTGCAGCTCAGCCAGCGCGATTTCCAAATCCGGGTCGAGCATCGCGTCATCGACGGCCTGCTCCGGCGTCTTCAGCGTGCCCGGGACACGGTCGTAGTTCTCCGGCAACGCCTCCATCCGGATGACCTGCCGATGCCGGACCATATCCAAAAACAGGTTAGTGGTAATCCGATGCAGCCAGCCTTCAAAAGTGCCGGGACGGTATGACTTCAGCGAGCGGAACACACGCATGAATGTCTCCTGCGTCAGGTCTTCCGCGTCCTGCTGGTTACCAGTCAACCGATATGCGAGCCCGTAAACACTATCCGCGTGGGCCTGGACAAGTTCCGACCACGACGGCATCTCCCCCACACCTGCGTCAAAAGCCGCGGTGCCGGACAGTTGCTCAGTTACGTCAGCGGACGCGGCGTCCTCGCGGCTGGCGCCTGCGCTGACTCGTTCGGACTTGACTCGTTCGGGCATGAGGTTCAGTGTTCCTTACCAACCTTAGGTTTGTAGTGACCTTACCCTGAAAATAGTTTGAGAGTCCAGACAAACTTGAGGCTTGTTTACCCACCTAGTCCGGCACTGACCGGCGCGCCCCGCTGCCCTGCCCGAAGTTTTTTCCTACGCTATAAAGCGTGTCCGAAACGAGTTCTTCTGCTACCCCGCTATCCGCACGTGACGCTATTGCACAGCACGTCAACAACACGACCGTAGTCTCCGAGGCCCTTGAAAGCGCCCGAGAGAGCGCTCGCGAATACGGAGTTGCCGTCCCCGATACGATGACCGGCGCCGCTTTGACCTCGCTCATGGCTCTGACCAGTGCCCGCCGCGACGGTCACCCCGCCGCTGTCATCGCATCGCCTGCGGCAGGCGTAGTCGGTTTGCACCTGGCCGCCGGTCTCGGCGATGACGGCGTTCTCACCTGCATCGACCCGGAGCTCGAGCACCAGTCTCTGGCAAAGTCCGCTTTCCGAGCCGCAGGCATCCGCCCCAACCGACAGCGCTTCCTGCCCTCGCAGCCACTGGAGGTCATGGATCGTTTGGCCGCCGACTCCTACGACTTGGTCTACTTGGACGTCGCCCCGGCGATCCTCCGCGCCGCCCAGGAAAAGGCCTGGCCGCTGCTTCGCTCCGGCGGCGCGCTCGTCCTGACCGGCGCGCTCCTCGACGGCACTGTTGCTGACTCGTCACGCACTGACCGTGACACCGTCGCTGCCCGCGAAGCCGACGAATACATGCTCCAGCTTGACGACGCTTACGTGATGCGCCTCCCCCTAGCAGCCGGCACCACTGTGCTGGTGAAGAAGTAGTTTTCTACTGTTGGCCGGCCGGCTGGCGGCGGTGGGCCACTGCGACTTACTGACTGCGTTTATGGCTCGCGGCGGCGGGCCAATGCGAGTTACTGACTGCGTTTATGACAAAAATGGCCCGAAAAATGGCTTGAAAG
>NZ_JVIP01000031.1:8005-8143 GCF_001076435.1 Corynebacterium sp. 401_CJEI | reverse complement strand
GGTTGTTGCCTGGTTTTTGTCGGTGGTGTTAGCGGTGGGGTCACGCCCGGTCCCATTCCGAACCCGGAAGCTAAGTCCACCAGCGCCGATGGTACTGCACTCGGGAGGGTGTGGGAGAGTAGGTCGCCGCCGGCATAA
>NZ_JVIP01000031.1:156-7994 GCF_001076435.1 Corynebacterium sp. 401_CJEI | reverse complement strand
TTGTGGGTCGTGGTAGCCAGTTCCCGTGTGGGGTTGGGTGCTGCGGCCCACTTTTGTGCCCACGAGTAAACAACATTTAATCGACAAATGTCGTGGCTTATATCTCGGGGTAGCTACCGATTTGGCTTAATTGCGGGTACTTAGAAGGGTCCGATGCGCAGTACACCGGTCGGAGGCTCCTCGAATTCTGGCACTGAGCTTGTTGGCATGTCCGATTCAGTTATTGCACTTCTGTGTTTACCACAGCCACTCATCCCGACATGCAGATACCGCGCTTCAATGGGGCTTTACTGCCAAGCTGTCCAAATAGGGATCCATACGCTTATTTGGAATTCGTCCTGATTCTTAAGCCCTACCTACGAGACAACGCGGCGCCATCCAAGGTCGCGCCAAAAGGAAATCCCGTATGGGCGAGGTATTGCCTGCGCCCATACGGGAATGTGTTGTATTTAATTACGCCAGCGCGGTCTGGGATTGAGCTATCCAGCCACGCTAATCAAAGTACCGAAGTTAGTTATTACTGCTTGGCTTAGCGGGCGGGACGTCGCCGTAGCCGTCGTGGTCCTTATCTTCAGAGTTGATACCTCCGCGGAAGGTGTCGTGAGCGCTCGGAGTAACTGCGTGCGGTGCACGGTCGGCGGTGTTGAACAAAAGGTTCAAGATAATAGCTGCGACGGAACCTACGCAGATTCCTGAGGCCATAAACGTTTGTGCCCATGCCGGCAGTCCGGAGAATAGTTCGGGCGATACAGCCGGAAGCAATGCCAGTGCCAACGGAATACCAACCACGATCACGTTGGATTCAGTGAACTTAACCTTGGATAGGGTGCGGACGCCGGATGCTGCGACCATGCCGAACAAGGCGATACCGGCACCTCCCAAAACTGGAGCCGGGATAGCAGCAACGAGAGCGGCCGTCTTTGGAATCAGTCCCAGAATCAGCAGCATTCCGCCTGCAGCTGCGGTAACCCATCGGGATCGCACGCCCGTGATGGACAGGACGCCGATGTTCTGGGCAAACGCCGTGTATTGGAAGGTATTGAAAATACCGCCGATCATGGTCGCAGCACCGTCGGCACGCAGTGTGTCGGCAATACTGCGATTATCAATCTCGGTCTCGGTAATCTCACCGATTGCAAGCACATCTCCAGTCGCCTCGACCATAGTCACAAGCGAGACAATGCACATGGCAAATACAGCCGAGAAGACAAACTCAGGCATGCCGAAGTAGAACGGATGTGTCAGCCCAAAGATTGGTGAGTCCTTGGTCCCAGACCAATCCACCATTCCCAATGGAATGCATAGCAGCAACCCAGAAATCATGCCCACTAGAACGGCGATTCGGGCGAGCCATTCCGGTGCCCAACGCTCAATACTGAGAATCAAGACCAACACAAACACAGCTACTGCCAAGTTTTGGGGCGTGCCGAAATCAGGAGTGTCCTTGACTTCAGCACCGCCACCAACCCAGTCAGCTGCGACTGGCATAAGCGTCGTACCGATAATCAATAGCACCGTGCCAGTGACCAACGGCGGAAATAGACGTAGAAGCGACGCAAAAAGCGGTGCAAAGAGCATCATGAAAATGCCCGATGCAATCACCGAACCGTAGATTGCGGGCACGCCGTATTGCGATCCGATAGTGACCATCGGAATGGCGGCAGAGAAGGTACAGCCCTGAATCAGTGGTAACCGCACACCAAATCGCCAAATACCCACCGACTGCACGATGGTGGCGATGCCGGCAACAAACAGGTCCGCGGCAATTAGGTGCGGAATATCGGATGGGGACATACGCCCGGCATCCACAAGTGCCCAGCCCACGAAAAGCGGGACTGCCACCGCGCCTGCATACGCGGCGAGCACATGTTGAAAGCCGAGTACAAGCAATTTCACATGGCCCGGATACTCATCGACCGGATGGACCGGCCGGGCATCGGTCTTCGTTGATGTAGTCACAGTTCGACTTTAGTTCCCTAGTCCAGCTTTTCCTCACTGGAGCTTTCTATTGGGGTGGTTTCGCTCCATCTCGCTTTACGACGAAGGCCTCGAGACTTGTCACTTTGCTGAGATAAATCGTGAGTGTGCGTAAGAAGCCGGTGAACGAACGCATTGCCGAACAGCTTTAAGTGAAACTCTAGGGTTATGGTCTTCTATTAGCTCGAAAGTGCTCAAGAAAGGCATTGTGACCTGCTGGTTCGCTTTATGTGTGAAGTGTGTGTAATGTATCCGGGGTCAGCGCGACAGGGCGATGTGATTGCTTGTTGTGGTGATGTGGGGGAGAGTTTACTTTGTATTCACGGTCGGTTTGACTTGTGTTTGCAGTGAAGGTAGAGTCTTCTTCTGCTGCTCATGTGGTGGTTGCCCTGGTTTGGGGTGGTTGTCTTCGTGGGTGTGTGTTGTGTGAGAACTCAATAGTGTGCCGATGTACTAACTAATACTTTTTTGGGAAAGTGCTTGTTTGGTTGTCGTTTGCGCGTGTGTGTTGCTGGTGGGTGCCGGGGGCCTTTGTTTGTTTTGGGTCCTTTTGTGCTTGCGGGTGATGGATTGCGTGGCGGCGCCTTTGTTTGGGTGCTTTTCGCGTGGTTTTTTCATTTGTGGGAAAGATCATGGTTGTTCTCTTCTTTTTTGGCCTCGTCGGTTCGAAGGGGAGAACGTTTTATTTTTGGATAACGGCCAGGCCGCGCACTGTTTGTGGTGTGTGGTGGTTGTTTGTCTGTTTTTGTCAGGTTTTTGGGCCTTTCATTGTTTTTTTGATTCTTCTGATTTGAAGGGTTTTTGATGGAGGGTTTGATCCTGGCTCAGGACGAACGCTGGCGGCGTGCTTAACACATGCAAGTCGAACGGTAAGGCTCCAGCTTGCTGGGGTACACGAGTGGCGAACGGGTGAGTAACACGTGGGTGACCTGCCCTGCACTTCGGGATAAGCCTGGGAAACTGGGTCTAATACCGGATAGGACCGCACCGTGAGGGTGTGGTGGAAAGTTTTTTCGGTGTGGGATGGGCCCGCGGCCTATCAGCTTGTTGGTGGGGTAATGGCCTACCAAGGCGGCGACGGGTAGCCGGCCTGAGAGGGTGGACGGCCACATTGGGACTGAGACACGGCCCAGACTCCTACGGGAGGCAGCAGTGGGGAATATTGCACAATGGGCGGAAGCCTGATGCAGCGACGCCGCGTGGGGGATGACGGCCTTCGGGTTGTAAACTCCTTTCACCATCGACGAAGGGTTTCTGACGGTAGATGGAGAAGAAGCACCGGCTAACTACGTGCCAGCAGCCGCGGTAATACGTAGGGTGCGAGCGTTGTCCGGAATTACTGGGCGTAAAGAGCTCGTAGGTGGTTTGTCGCGTCGTCTGTGAAATTCCGGGGCTTAACTCCGGGCGTGCAGGCGATACGGGCATAACTTGAGTACTGTAGGGGAGACTGGAATTCCTGGTGTAGCGGTGAAATGCGCAGATATCAGGAGGAACACCGGTGGCGAAGGCGGGTCTCTGGGCAGTAACTGACGCTGAGGAGCGAAAGCATGGGGAGCGAACAGGATTAGATACCCTGGTAGTCCATGCCGTAAACGGTGGGCGCTAGGTGTGGGTTTCCTTCCACGGGATCCGTGCCGTAGCTAACGCATTAAGCGCCCCGCCTGGGGAGTACGGCCGCAAGGCTAAAACTCAAAGGAATTGACGGGGGCCCGCACAAGCGGCGGAGCATGTGGATTAATTCGATGCAACGCGAAGAACCTTACCTGGGCTTGACATATACAGGATCGCGCCAGAGATGGTGTTTCCCTTGTGGCTTGTATACAGGTGGTGCATGGTTGTCGTCAGCTCGTGTCGTGAGATGTTGGGTTAAGTCCCGCAACGAGCGCAACCCTTGTCTTATGTTGCCAGCACGTTGTGGTGGGGACTCGTAAGAAACTGCCGGGGTTAACTCGGAGGAAGGTGGGGATGACGTCAAATCATCATGCCCCTTATGTCCAGGGCTTCACACATGCTACAATGGTCGGTACAGTGGGTTGCCAGTCCGTGAGGGCGAGCTAATCCCGCAAAGCCGGTCTCAGTTCGGATCGGGGTCTGCAACTCGACCCCGTGAAGTCGGAGTCGCTAGTAATCGCAGATCAGCAACGCTGCGGTGAATACGTTCCCGGGCCTTGTACACACCGCCCGTCACGTCATGAAAGTCGGTAACACCCGAAGCCAGTGGCCTAACACATTTTGTGGGGGAGCTGTCGAAGGTGGGATTGGCGATTGGGACGAAGTCGTAACAAGGTAGCCGTACCGGAAGGTGCGGCTGGATCACCTCCTTTCTAAGGAGATTATTTTTTCTTTGTGTCATGTGTCATCGTGTTGGTGGCGTGTGGCTATTTTTTGTTTTTTGGGTGGAACACCTACTGGTTAGATCACTGAAGTGGTGGTCTGCGCGTGCGTGTGATGATTTTAAGCGTTTGTGCTTTCCTTTGGTGTTGGTTGGTTGTTGGTGCGCTGTTGGGTGTCTGGGATGACACATGTTGTTGTTCCTGTTTACAGGTTGCTGCGTGCTGCGGGCAGGCTGCTGTTTGGTGGTTTGTGTGTGGTGTGTGGGTGTTGTGTGAGAACTGGATAGTGGACGCGAGCATCTTGTTTTTCTGTAAGTTCGATTTTGTCAAGCAGTTTTTCTGTTTGTGATTGTTCTTAGTTATTTGTTTGTGTGTTGTGTTGTAAGGGCGCATGGTGGATGCCTTGGCATAGTAGGCCGATGAAGGACGTGAGAGGCTGCGATAGGCCTCGGGGAGCTGCCAACTGAGCGTTGATCCGAGGGTGTCCGAATGGGGAAACCTGGCCGTCGTTGTGGGCGGTCGCCGTTAGATGAATTCATAGTCTAATTGGTGGTTACGCGGGGAAGTGAAACATCTCAGTACCCGTAGGAGTAGAAAACAATTGTGATTCCGTTAGTAGTGGCGAACGAACGTGGATGAGGCTAAACCGCGTGCGTGTGATACCTGGCAGGGTTTGCGTGCGTGGGGTTGTGGGGATGCATTGTGCAGGGTCTGCTAGTCCTGCGTTGTGTTGTGTGGGTGTAGCGGAAGTGGATTGGAATGTCCTGCCGTAGACGGTGAGAGTCCGGTACGTGAAACACCCGTGCGTGCAATTGGTGTGTTGCCCGAGTAGCAGCGGGCTCGTGGAATCTGCTGTGAATCTGCCGGGACCACCCGGTAAGCCTAAATACCTGCTTATGACCGATAGCGGATTAGTACCGTGAGGGAATGGTGAAAAGTACCCCGGGAGGGGAGTGAAATAGTACCTGAAACCATGTGCTTACAATCCGTCAGAGCCCTTTTTTGTGGGGTGATGGCGTGCCTTTTGAAGAATGAGCCTGCGAGTCAGCGGCATGTCGCGAGGTTAACCCGTTTGGTGGGGTAGTCGTAGCGAAAGCGAATACTAACTAGTGTGTTGTCAGTGGCATGTCCTGGACCCGAAGCGGGGTGATCTACCCATGGCCAGTGTGAAGCAGAGGTAAGACTCTGTGGAGGCGCGAACCCACTTAGGTTGAAAACTGAGGGGATGAGTTGTGGGTAGGGGTGAAAGGCCAATCAAACTCCGTGATAGCTGGTTCTCCCCGAAATGCATTTAGGTGCAGCGTCGTGTGTTTCCTCCTGGAGGTAGAGCTACTGGTTGGTTTAGCGGGACTATCATCTTAGCGACATCAGCCAAACTCCGAATGCCGGTGAGGTCAGAGCACGGCAGTGAGACTGCGGGGGATAAGCTTCGTAGTCGAGAGGGAAACAGCCCAGATCGCCGGCTAAGGCCCCTAAGGGTGTGCTAAGTGGAAAAGGATGTGGGATCGCGAAGACAACCAGGAGGTTGGCTTAGAAGCAGCCATCCTTGAAAGAGTGCGTAATAGCTCACTGGTCGAGTGGTTCTGCGCCGACAATGTAGTGGGGCTCAAGTACACCGCCGAAGCCGCGGCAATCACCTTTTGGTGGTTGGGTAGGGGAGCGTCGCGTGACTGCTGTGAAGCGCTGGGGTAACCCTAGTGTGGAGTGTGCGCGAGTGAGAATGCAGGCATGAGTAGCGAATGAGGAGTGGAAAACTCCTCCGCCGAATGACTAAGGGTTCCTGGGCCAGGTTAATCCTCCCAGGGTGAGTCGGGACCTAAGGCGAGGCCGACAGGCGTAGTCGATGGATAACGGGTTGATATTCCCGTACCCGTGTGTCCGCGCCCATGGTGAATCAGGGATACTAACCCACCTGAACACGCGCCGTTTACTAGCCTTTTAGGTTGGTTGGTGTGTGTGATGCTGGGGACCTGAACTGGTAGTAGCCAAGTGATGGGGTGACGCAGGAAGGTAGCCGTGCCACGTGATGGATATCGTGGTGTAAGCGTGTGGCCCGTGTTCTAGGTAAATCCGGAGCACATATAGGGTGAGGCGTGATGCGTACCCGTTTTGGGGAAGTTGGTGATCCTATGCTGCCGAGAAAAGCCTCTAGCGATGTGGATATACGGCCCGTACCCGAAACCGACACAGGTAGTCAGGTAGAGAATACTAAGGCGATCGGGAGAACTGTGGTTAAGGAACTCGGCAAAATGCCCCCGTAACTTCGGGAGAAGGGGGGCCATGACTGGTGACCGACGTGGTTGAGCTGGTTGTGGCCGCAGAGAATAGAGGGAAGCGACTGTTTACTAAAAACACAGGTCCGTGCGAAGACGGGTAAGTCGATGTATACGGACTGACGCCTGCCCGGTGCTGGAAGGTTAAGAGGACCTGTTAGACCCCTTTTGCGGGTCGAAGCGGAGAATTTAAGCCCCAGTAAACGGCGGTGGTAACTATAACCATCCTAAGGTAGCGAAATTCCTTGTCGGGTAAGTTCCGACCTGCACGAATGGCGTAACGACTTCCCTGCTGTCTCAACCACAGACCCGGCGAAATTGCAGTACGAGTAAAGATGCTCGTTACGCGCGGCAGGACGAAAAGACCCCGGGACCTTCACTATAGCTTGGTATTGGTGTTCGGTTCGGTTTGTGTAGGATAGGTGGGAGACTGTGATGCCTCAACGCCAGTTGGGGTGGAGTCGTTGTTGAAATACCACTCTGATCGTATTGGACATCTCAACCTCGGCCCGTGATCCGGGTTAGGGACAGTGCCTGGTGGGTAGTTTAACTGGGGCGGTTGCCTCCCAAAGAGTAACGGAGGCGCCCAAAGGTTCCCTCAGCCTGGTTGGCAATCAGGTGTTGAGTGTAAGTGCACAAGGGAGCTTGACTGTGAGACTGACAGGTCGAGCAGGTAGGAAACTAGGGACTAGTGATCCGGCACCGGCTTGTGGAAGCGGTGTCGCTCAACGGATAAAAGGTACCCCGGGGATAACAGGCTGATCTTCCCCAAGAGTCCATATCGACGGGATGGTTTGGCACCTCGATGTCGGCTCGTCGCATCCTGGGGCTGGAGTAGGTCCCAAGGGTTGGGCTGTTCGCCCATTAAAGCGGCACGCGAGCTGGGTTTAGAACGTCGTGAGACAGTTCGGTCTCTATCCGCCGCGCGCGTAGAAACTTGAGGAAGGCTGTCCCTAGTACGAGAGGACCGGGATGGACGTACCTCTGGTGTGCCAGTTGTCCCGCCTGGGGCATGGCTGGTTGGCTACGTACGGAAGGGATAACCGCTGAAAGCATCTAAGCGGGAAGCCTGTTCCAAGATTAGGTTTCTTTTGAGGTCCCCTATAGATGATGGGGTTGATAGGCCGGATCTGGAAGCATCGTAAGGTGTGGAGGTGACCGGTACTAATAGACCAAACATTCAACACACAAAGTGTGAATTACAGGGTTTTTGCTCGCGTCCGTTATTCAGTGTCTGGCATGACACCACCCACCC
>NZ_JVIP01000031.1:0-138 GCF_001076435.1 Corynebacterium sp. 401_CJEI | reverse complement strand
GGTTGTTGCCTGGTTTTTGTCGGTGGTGTTAGCGGTGGGGTCACGCCCGGTCCCATTCCGAACCCGGAAGCTAAGTCCACCAGCGCCGATGGTACTGCACTCGGGAGGGTGTGGGAGAGTAGGTCGCCGCCGGCATAA
>NZ_JVIP01000030.1:0-7130 GCF_001076435.1 Corynebacterium sp. 401_CJEI | reverse complement strand
ATGACAAAAATGGCCCGAAAAATGGCTTGAAAGTGTCATAAACTTACACAGTTTCACATTTGCAGCCCGCATCCATGGGGCCATTCCGGTGGATTGGCCAAAAACTGGGCTTGAATAAGCCCCCGCCCACTTCAAGCGCCCCTACTCAAGCCCCCGCCCCGAGGCCACTGATGTGAAAACCCGCAGCCATGGCTGAACTAGCAGTCACGGCTGCGGGCCTCCAGCAGATGTAGCTCTGCTAAGAACCTAAAAGATTACTTGTTAATCACCGTGGTCGGGTGCACGTAACCCAGAGTCTCCGGATCAACCGGGAACTCAATGTCGCCGAAAGGCGAATCTGCACCAGCGTGGTGAGCAATCAGTTCAGTAACAGCGTGCTGACCAGGCTCGAGGTCCTTCGGCCAGCCGGGATCGACATAGGATTTCTTTGCAACGTTAGCCATGCTGAGATTATCCCAAAAATTTTCTCCCCAGTCACCTTCTCGCCTCCTTAAATCTCACTAAAGTGGGGATTGTCATGACTAGCACCACCCCCTTTGCACTCTTTTCCGACTGGCTGGCAGGTCAACCAGACCAATTTGTGGGCACTATCCTCAGCAATCGCCCCGATGCGCTGTCGCCACCGCCGAAGTCTTCCCAGGTGCTAGCGGCAAGGCTCCAGCTCCGCGCTTCTGTCTCCCGCGCGCTGACCAGACTGCCCGCACTGGAGCTCGCCTGCATTGAGGCCGCCGCCGACCTCGGTGCTGACGCCGAACCCGTCACTGCGGACGCCCTCATCGACTACATTCTCGACTTACTCTCTCGAGCAGAGGTTCCCGCCAATCAACGGCCCATGGCCACGCATATTCGGACAAGCCTCGATACCCTGCGCGAATACGGACTCATCTGGGGCAACGGTCCCGGCCCCCGCGGCACCTTCACCGGCAAGTCCACCCGCAAGAAGCCTCTGCCCTGGCAGGACTACTTCTGCCTCAGCGATGAGGTCGCCACCTCGTTGCCACCTGGCTGGTATCTTCTGCCCAATCCCGATGGCCCCAGCCGCAGCCAGCTACGCACGGCACTCACCGAGGTCACAGACAGGCAGCAGCGTCTCCTGGATACCCTCGCCAACTCCGGAGGGCTCGGCGTCACAAAGGACGCTCATCCGGATGCCGACCCTTCGCTGCCGGTCCCAGCGCTCATCAACGCCGGCCTGCTCGAACGCATCGACGAGGGCACCGTTCGCCTGCCCGCCACCGTTCGCGCGCTTATGCGTGGAGTCGGGCTTGCCGACGACGACGTCCCCCTGCGCCCCGAAACCCCCGCTACCCACGTGGTCGCCAGCGGTAACGACCGTGCTGCCGCCACTGCCTGGGAAACTTTGCGACAGGCGACTGACCTGCTGGACTTGCTGGGAACCGACCCCGCGCCGACCTTGAAAAACGGTGTCATTGGAGTACGGGAAACCCGCAGTCTCATCGAGGAGCTCGGCGTCGACATCTCGGAGCTGGCTCGCGGCGTGGCTAATCTCAGTGCAGCGGGCCTGGTTCATGTCGGTACTCCACATCCGCTGCCACTGCACGACAGCGGTGGTGACTATTTCGCCCCCACGCTGGCAGCCGACGGCTTCCTCGACGCCGATCTGGTTGACCGGTGGGTGAGTTTGACGGTCGGCACTCGCACTAGCGACGCAGCTCCCTGGCGGGTCGACCAGCTCAATGAGGAAGGCAAGCGCATTGCTCTACTCTCCCCACAAGCTCGGCTCTCCGGGGTACCGTCAATCCGGGAAATGGTGCTGGCCTGCTGTGCGCAGGTGGCGTCGTCGGCAAGCGACAACGACATCGTTGCTCTGACCGACCTGCGTGAATGCGCCGCCTACTACTACCCGATTACCAACGCGAGGTGCACGGACGAGGCGCTCAGTGGCGTGGTCGACGAGCTGGTCGCCCTCGGCATCGTCGTGCGGGACCCTGGCGTGGAAACGATTTCCGTCGGCCTTAGCGAGGTCGGCAAAGCCACGGTCGCGCTCATCGAATCCGGCACCGCCGAGGCCTTCGACGATCTGCGTGCCGCCTGTAACAACCTCTTGCCGCCGAACGCCTCGTACCTGATGGTTCAGGCGGACAACACCATCGTCGTACCGGGCCCCGCATCCCCGGAGATGGAACGCATGCTCAGTTCGATTGCGCAGCTGGAATCTCCCGGCCTCGCCAGCGTCTACCGCGTGACCGAAGACAGCCTTCGCGATGCCCTCGACGCCGGCATCAATGCCGCCGATATCTCGGAGTTTCTTTCGCGCTACGCCGTCGGTGAGGTGCCGCAGTCCATTACCTATTTGCTTGACGACGTCGCCCGCCGCCACGGTCGTCTCCGCGGTGGCCCCGCAGCTTCGTTTATCCGCTGTGACGATCCGGCCCTGCTGGCCTCATTCCAGAGTCACCAGGCTGGACAAAGCCTGGCGTTGCGGAAGATTGCCGAAACGGTGCTAATTAGCCAGGCCCCGCTTGCCCAGGTGATTGAGACCGCTAGAAATGCGGGCTTTTCCATCATCGCCGAAGATGCAGAGGGTTTGGTGCTGGATCTCGGTCGCGCTCCCTGCCGCATTGAGGCGCCAGCTCCGGTGCCCGCTGCGCGTACAACGATGCCCGAACCGGAACGCATCAGCCAGGCGTTGACGGCTATTGCCGATGGCAACCGTGCTGCTGAGCACGCCGGTAGTTCCAGTGGCACTGCAGCCAGTGGCAACACTGCTGGGGTCTCTGACTCGGCTGCGGATTCGGCGACAGGTACGGGCACAGCTGCCGGTGCCAGCACTAGCACCGGTGGCACGAGCGACTACGCCTCCGGCACCGAAGCATTCAAGCTTCTGCAGCGCGCGGCTCGCCACGGTGACGACCTGTATTTGAGCTACGTTGACCGCAATGGCAAACCTGGCCGCAAGCGCGTGCGCCCAGTCACCGTCTCCGGTGGGCAGGTCGATGCAATCGACCCGGCCACCAGCCAAGTGCTGCGCTTCCTGCTGCATCGCATTACCGAAGTACATCCTGTCGACTAGGCGGCGGGCGCGCGGACCGTCGTAAAGCGATGCAGAAGCGAATGTGGCGGTTCGGGATGATTCGAGCCCGTGCCGCATCTTCTGCGTAATCGTGGCAGAATTGACCTTTAGCTTATTTTTGGTCGAATGTCTGCGAGGCGAGGAAATAATGGGTTTCGGCACGGGTCCGCTGATCGTCCAATCGGACAAGACGGTGCTGCTGGAGGTCGATAATCCGGAGGCGGATGCGGCACGCGCGGCGCTGGCACCGTTCGCGGAGCTCGAACGTGCTCCTGAACATGTGCACACCTACCGCATCACCCCGCTGGCGCTGTGGAATGCCCGCGCCGCCGGTCACGACGCGGAGCAGGTGGTCGATGTCCTCGAGCGCTTCTCCAAGTTCCCCGTCCCACAGCCGCTGCTTATCGACGTCGCGGAGACCATGGACCGCTATGGTCGCCTGAGCCTGACCAAGCATCCAGCTCACGGCCTTATTCTGGTTTCACACGACCCTGCGGTACTGGCCGAGGTGACCAAGCACAAAAAGATTCGTCCGATGCTTGGCGAGCAAATCGATGCCGACACCTGGACCGTGCACCCCTCCGAGCGAGGCCGAATCAAACAGGAGCTGCTGAAAGTCGGCTGGCCTGCCAATGACACCGCCGGATACATCGACGGTGAGGCACACGCCATCGCTTGGCAGGATCAGGGCACCGGAGGCCACGACACCTGGGAACTGCGCGACTACCAACGCATGGCGGCTGATTCCTTCCGCGAAGGCGGCTCCGGCGTCGTGGTGCTGCCCTGTGGCGCAGGCAAAACAATCGTCGGTGCAGCGGCCATGGTAGACGCGCAGCGCACCACTTTGATTCTGGTCACCAACACCGTCGCCGGCAGGCAGTGGCGCGACGAGCTGCTGCGACGCACCTCGCTGACCGAGGACGAAATCGGCGAGTACTCCGGCGAAAAGAAGGAAATTCGCCCCGTCACCATTGCGACCTACCAAGTGGTCACGCGCAAGACTAAGGGAGAATACCGCGCACTCGAGCTATTCGATTCCCGCGACTGGGGCCTCATCATCTACGACGAGGTCCACCTCCTGCCCGCTCCCGTGTTCCGAATGAGTGCGGATCTGCAGTCGCGCCGTCGACTGGGGCTCACCGCTACCCTGGTGCGCGAAGATGGCCGCGAGGGCGATGTCTTCAGCCTGATTGGCCCGAAGCGCTACGACGCCCCATGGAAGGACATTGAAGCCCAGGGCTGGATCGCACCGGCAGACTGCGTTGAGGTCCGCGTGACCCCGACCGAGTCCGAGCGCATGCTCTACGCCACGGC
Source organism: Corynebacterium sp. 401_CJEI (assembly GCF_001076435.1). Lineage (NCBI taxonomy): Bacteria > Bacillati > Actinomycetota > Actinomycetes > Mycobacteriales > Corynebacteriaceae > Corynebacterium > Corynebacterium sp. 401_CJEI. Next base: position 2,782 of record NZ_JVIP01000030.1, on the reverse strand, counting down.
TGAGGCCTCCGACAGGTATCGTCTGGCCGCAACGACGCCGACGAAGATTCCCGTCGTCAAGCAAATCCTTGCCCGACACGAGGGCGAACCCGCTCTGGTGATTGGTGCCTACCTGGATCAGCTCGAAGAGATCGGCGAAGAGCTCGGCGTCGACGTCATCGAAGGAAAGACGTCCAACGCCAAACGCGAGGAGCTCTTTGGGAAGTTCCGGCGCGGCGAGATCAACACGCTGGTGGTCTCCAAGGTTGCGAACTTTTCCATCGACCTTCCCGAAGCCTCTGTCGCCGTGCAAATCTCCGGCACCTTCGGTTCCCGACAGGAGGAGGCACAGCGCCTGGGGCGTCTCCTGCGCCCGAAGTCCGATGGCGGTGGCGCCGTCTTTTACTCGGTGGTGACTCGCGATACGCTCGATACCGAATACGCAGCTCACCGCCAGCGTTTCCTGGCGGAACAGGGCTACGCCTACCGAATCGTCGACGCTGATGAGTACCTCGGGCCCTCCCTGCCCGGTGATTCCACCGCTAGCTCGGAATCCTAGAAAACTGGATAACTAAAGGACTGCCATGAACTTTCACTTCCCCGTCAACCGCGAGCACACCAACGCCAACAACGAGTACTACCGCGATGCCCGCCGACTGCTCATCTCTTCAGGCATTTTCTCTGCTCTGCTGCTCGTCGGCGCTGTGCTGGTTCTAGTAGTTTTCGACCGCACGCCGTTTGTTATCGGCAGCGCGGTTGTGCTTTTCGCCCTCGCGGCTCTCTACGTCGGCGTTACCTTCCAGGTGCGACGCGCAATTAAGGATCCGCAAGAGCTTTACGACGAATCCCCGCTGGTTCCGGCCATGATTGCGCGTGTGGATGAGCGAACCATGGTGCTGATGACCTTGGTGGACATGCGTAAAGACCCCTCCGATGGCGAGCCCGTCCCGGCCCTGGCTACACGAACTGTCACCACGATTTCCGGGGTTCCCCGCCGTGTGGGCGCGAAGGTGCCAGCTGTTGCTGTGGCCGGTACGCACAAGAGCCGCACCGAGTTCTACGACGAGATCACCCCAGTGCCGCTCGCGTGGTCCACTCCAGACAAGTCAGTCATTGCCCAAGCCCAGCGCAATATTCCGGTCAACGATTGGAATGTGCTCGAACGCAACATCGACCGGGTGGAAGAGGTACACGCAACGAAGCGCAATCTCCTGCCGCTGCACTAGTCGGGGGCTGTTAGCCCCGACCTTTTGGCACTGAGCTGTTCTAGCCCCGCCCCCGATTTCCCTTAGCAGCGCTCCCCTCCGCGGTGCTCACATGCACAGCGAGAGCGCCATTAGGAACTGAAACGGGTTGACTAGCTCTTACCCCAGGACTCTTCGTTCTGCCGGTCAATCGCTTCCTTATCGTATTCACCTGCCGGGTCCTCTGGCAGCTCACGTTCCGTGTGAGTGGCCTCTAGAATGAACCGCGCCGCGTCCGTAATCTGCTCTCGCTGAACCTTTGGAACCGCAATCTGGTGAGTCGCCAAGAATACCGCCTGAGTGGCGTCTCCACCTGCCTCCTCGACCTTCTTCAGGTACTCGGTAGCTGGCCGAACAACAGTATCGCGGGAGGCCGCCTGAACGTGGACACGCATGCTTCGCGACGGCTCATGCAATCCCGGTGACACTTCCTTTGCCGAATCATCAGAGGTGCCGAAGAATGCCTGCAACCACACCGCAGGAGCACCACGCAGGTCTAGAGCCGGGGCAACGAGCAACAGAGCAACCGGAGTGTCTTGACTAATCTGGTCTACCGCGGAAACAACGTTGTGGCCGCCTGAAGAGACACCATAAAGAACTAACGGGTTCTGATCACTGATGGGCATTGCACCCAATTTTTGAAGCTGCAACGAATCATCTGCGACAGATGCGACTACCCGCGCAATGTCATAGACGGCCTCAGATACCTTATTCTCTGGTGCGAGCCGGTAATCCACGTCCACAACAATTGCGCCCGATCGGGCTGCCAGGGCAGCCATATTTGGGCCGAAGGAATTCTCACGCAGACTGCCGTCGCCCATCCAGAAAGCGCCGCCGTGTGCGGCAACTACCACAGACCCGGTTGGATCCTGTGGGACAAAAACCCGCACCGGAACGCTAGGACTATCCCCCACCGTCGTATCCGTCACCTCTACTTTGCCGTCGGCATACGCAAGGTATGGCGAGGAATGGTTGACGGCCGCCCCCAGGACCATCATTGAACCGTGAATGATGGCGTCTGGCATACGAGCGCCGCGGTCATTGACTGAAGCACGAGCCTTCTCAATGTCTTCCTCAGAGGCACCCAAGGGGACAACCTCGCTCAAGTAGGAATAGGCCGAGACGTGTTCTTCGAGCCATTCAATAAGCTGTTGTAGCTTACCTTCTTCGGTCGTTACGGGAGTGAAGTTGTCTTGAGCCTCGTCCTCAGAAGAAGCGAGGTTAACCACATCGGAGTTAGGTGTCTGATTAGTCATAGAGACAGTCTGCCACAGAGAGCCAACGAGGATTCACCAAAAGAGGAAACCGAGGATCCGATCGACGCTTAGTTAATTCTGTTTACCTGTGGGTAAAACAAAAGTGGGCCGCAGCAGCCCACCCCACACGGGAACTGGCTACCACGACCCACAACAATAAACTTTTTATGCCGGCGGCGACCTACTCTCCCACACCCTCCCGAGTGCAGTACCATCGGCGCTGGTGGACTTAGCTTCCGGGTTCGGAATGGGACCGGGCGTGACCCCACCGCTAACACCACCGACAAAAACCAGGCAACAACC
>NZ_JVIP01000029.1:0-13239 GCF_001076435.1 Corynebacterium sp. 401_CJEI | reverse complement strand
GCAGTAATGCTGAAAGTCAGACACACTTTTTGCTACTTAACCCCTATTTTCTCCCTCCGATGGCGCTACGGACTGAGAACTACTGTAATGAGGGCTATGCCATCTTCAGATAAATCTCAGACTGCAGCCTCGGATCTGAACGGCGCAGTCTCGAACAGCGACGCAACAGCCCAAAAGCCATTCACCCCTACTCGTCGTGCCGTACTGCGTGCCGGCGCTACCGGTGCTGCTGCTGGCGCCATCGGCCTGGCGACCGCTACTAGTGCGGGGGCCAATCCTGAGTCGCAGTCCCCAGCTAATGCTGGCGGTTCTGGTGGTTTTCAGGTCTTCCAACACGGTGTGGCCTCTGGCGATCCACTGCCGGACTCCGTTCTTATCTGGACTCGTGTGACATCGCACCCAGGCGACACCGCAGGTGCAAACCAGGGCCGCCCTGTTGCACTGAAGTGGGAAGTCGCTTCTGATGAGGGCTTCGGCAACATCGTTGCCTCTGGTGCCCTGAACACCGACCCGGATGCTGACAACACCGTCAAGATCGATGTCAAGGGTCTCTCCGCTGATTCCTACTACTTCTACCGCTTTACCGTCACCGCTGGTAATCACGCGGGCCAGGTTTCCCCGATTGGCCAGACTCGCACTGCGCCGCCGGTGAACTCCTCGCCAGATCACCTGGGCATCGCGCTGACCTCCTGCGCTAACTGGGAAAGTGGCTTCTTCTCCGCTTACCGCGATATGGCGGAAAATGACCGCATCGACATCATTATGTGTGTCGGTGACTACATCTACGAGTACGAGGCCGGTGGCTACTCCGGCAAGGGCCCGGTTCGTGACCACAAGCCGGCTCACGAGATTATTTCTCTCGCTGACTACCGCCTGCGCTACGCCACCTACCGCACCGATGCGGACCTGCAGGAAGCTCACCGCGCAAAGCCGTGGATTGTGACCTGGGATGACCACGAGGTCGCCAACGATGATTGGCACAGTGGCGCTGAGAACCACGACCCGGAGACCGAAGGCGACTACGTTGCCCGCCGCGACGCCGCTATCCAGGCTTACCTGGAGTGGCTGCCGGTTCGCGCTGTCCCCTTCTCCCAGGGCGGCAAGCTCTACCGCAGCTTCCGTTTCGGCGATCTCGCCGACCTGACCATGCTGGACCTGCGCACCTACCGTGACCAGCAGCTGAAGTTCATCCGCGCTGGCGAAACCGATGATGAGAGTCGCTCCATGCTCGGCTCTGAGCAGTTCAATTACCTGCTCGGCCAGTGGCGTTCCTCGAGCGCAAAGTGGCGTGTCGTGGGCAACTCCGTCATGTTCACTCCAGTGCTGGTTCCGCCGCTGGATCCGGAGGCCACTCGCGCTGTCACTGAGCTGCTGAGCTTGCCTCAGGACGGCCTGCCGTACAACTTGGATCAGTGGGATGGCTACGCTGCTGAGCGTCGTAAGCTGATCGACATCATGGGTAAGGAGGGCTACGACAACGTTGTCTTCCTCACCGGCGATATTCACTCCTCCTGGAACTGCAACGTACCGAAGGTCCCGGGCCAGTACCCGAGTGCCGGTATTGCCGCCATTGAGATTGTCTGTACTTCCGTCAGCGCCCCGAATATCGATGACATTGTGAAGCTGCCTCAGGACAACCCGATTTCCTTGGCTGCTACCGCTGGACTCAAGGCTGCGAACCCGTACGTCAACTACCTCGAGTTCGACCGCCACGGCTACACTGCCGTCTACTTCGGCCGCGAGGACGTTACCTCTGAGTACCGCCTTGTCGAGGTCAAGGAAGAACCGGACCAGCCGCTTTTCGTCGCCGCTACCTACCGCGGCAAGCCGGGTCAGGGCATGACCCAGGCTTAAGCGCCTTCTCGTCCTTTCGCTTTACGACGACTACCGAGTGCGCACCCCGCATTGCGCCCTCAGTGACGTAGTTGCTGTTCACGACGGCCCTGCACAACATGCAGGGCCGTCTTTTTATTACCCCAAGTTCTTGTGCACAATTAATCGAATTATTAACAAACCATGTATTCGATATAAGTTGCACAATCTAACTCAATTATCGTCAATAGACATTAAATTTCTTTGCACTTATACTGTGGGGGAAAGAAAACAGGGCTTGATATTAATTTGAAATTTCACCGTATTGAAGTTTCACCGTAAGCCTTCTTCATTATTACAAGTTCAGCACCAAGCTTAGGCAGGGATTCTATGGCACGCCGCGAACTAATTCAGTACATCGACGACCTCGATGGGACTCCGCTTGATTCCACAGATCACCAAGTCGTTCGTTTCTCTTTCCGCGGTAAGAACTACATTCTCGACCTCTCTCAGGAAAATGCTGAGAAGTTCGAGCAGGTATTAGAACCGTATATTGCGAACGCTTCTATTGATCACAGCACGGTTGTAGCTCCGCGTAAGCGCTCTTCCGCTAATCCCAATGCCGCTGAGGCCCGTGATCGCAATCGCAAGATTCGCCAGTGGGCACGAGAGAATGGCATGGATGTTGCAGACCGCGGTGCGCTGCCAAAGCACATTATTGAAAAGTACGAGAGCGCTAACTAGTTCTCACCCAGGTTCGTTTGCCTTCCACTGGATGTCATCCAGCTTCACTATCTTAAAGACAGGGTCCCGCCACAGCGGGGCCCTGTTTTAAAGTTGGGGCAGGTGATTCGAGTCGCTAGGATAGCGGCTGGAATTGGCACACCGGCCTAATCCGGTTGTCTTACTTTTCTTATCCTTGACATGGAGGAGTCGGCCCGTGGTTATTTTGGAACCATTTGTTTGGCTGGTCTCGTTTGTCCTTAAGGCGTGGCACCTTTTACTGGCCTCAGTGTTTCACCTGCCATCTTCTCTGTCCTGGACGCTTTCTCTCTTCCTGCTGGTGTTTACGGTGCGTGGCGCTCTGGCGTTTCTCGCGTTCCAGCAATTTATCTCGGCGCGCAAGACAGCCAACCTACGGCCGCAGCTTTTTATGCTCAAGGAGCGCTACCGCAGGAGCATCGAGCCGAACTCGCCACAATACGTAAACTTTGCCAGCAAGGAAATGCGCAAAGCCGAAGGTATTAAGACCTCCGTAATGCTGGCGCCCCTCTTCGTCCAGATTCCCGTGATTATGGGCCTTGTTCGCATGCTGAGGCACATGCTGCGGGCGTCTGAGGGGCCTGGACTGCCTGCGTCTCATAATGTCGGATTCATCTCTAAGGATGAGATTTCCGACTTCCTGAGCGCGACATTCTTGGGGCAGCCTCTACCCGCGTATCTGCGCATGGACCCGGAGCAACTACAAATCCTTGGGGGCAATCATGATTCGCTGTTAGCTTTCTGCATTATCGGCATCGTGGCAGCGGCCATTTTCACCGGTTTTAACTTGGTCATTTCCTACCGCCGGTTGCAGCGCACTCTCGACTATTCCAATAGCGTCAGTGTATTCCTCAGCAAATTCATGCGCGTAATGCTTATCTACGCACCGCTGATGATCCTCTTCGCGGGGTTCTTTGGCCCAACACCTGTGGCTCTAATTGTCTACTGGGTCACCAATAACTTCTGGACACTGACCCAAAATATTATTCTCACCCGCTATGTAGAAAAGACCTACCCACTCACGGACGATTTCCGAACTCTGCAAAACCACCAAAAGGGTGAATACGAATCGGAGCGGGAAGAAAAGAAGAAGTTAAAGCAGGCCAAGCGTCGCTTTTATATCAAATCCGCATTCGCTCCGTGGAAAATAAAGCAGTATAAGAGCGAATATGCCGCTATTGAGAAGGAATCGCGGGACCGTCGTAAAGCAAAGCAGGACGAAGAATATGCCCAGGCTTTGAAAATTGCGAAGGTTCGCTACATGGTGACCCAGATGAGGCCTGGCGCTCAGGACAATTTGCCGTCCCTGACGCAGGATATGAAGATTTCCTCGGGTATAGTTCCGCCGCTTCCCGGCCTGGCTAAAGTGCGGGCAGACATGAAACGACAAGCCGAGAAAGCACAAAAGGCGCAGAAGCGGCCGAAACCAATTCTGATTGCAAAGAACCTGGGAATGCTGCTCGGCCAGAATACGAAGAATATGGTTAAGAAAGCCACCGGCTCAAAGGAGTCGGACTGGAAACGCTTCCGGGATTAGCCCGTGAGCAAAAGGCGAGAACTAGGGCGCGTTAAAAAAGGGAATTAGGTATTTACGTGACCAAGTCACGGGCCAGGTCGCGCGCCATCTGCAGCGGGTTCAGATCCTTGGACATCTTGGCACCCGCGAGGCCGCCGTCGAGGTAGAGCAACAGCATATTTGCGTGAGCAGACGGCATACTAGATTCATTTTCAGTCAGCAGCGTGTGTAGCTGTTGCCAAACCCAGGAACGGTGATCGGCTGCGGCCTGACGGATGTCCTGCTCCGACTCCGTTTCCGGCCGCGGATATTCACTAGCCGCATTCTGGAAGTGTGAACCACGGAAGTCGATTGCCGGCTGCTCCGCAATACACTGATCAAAGAACGCGAGAATCTTCTCCGCCGGGGTATCCAACGAGGCCACTCGCTGCTCCCAAGCCTCCCGCCATTTGGCGTCGAGGTCTTGCAGATATGCAATGACTAGCTTGTCCTTGGATCCAAACAACGAATACAGGCTGGCTTTGGCCACATCAGCTTCCCGCAGGATGCGGTCAATGCCGACAACGCGGATACCCTCTGTTGTAAACAGAGTTGTCGCTGATGCCAGGAGGCGCTCCCGCGGACTGGGGCGGTTACGACGGCGAGAGGAAGCGCGGCCGCCTTTTGCGCCCTTGCCCGTTGTCGCTTCTGCCACGGCAGTACCTCTCGTCCTTCCAAAGTCACACCCCGTTCTAACAGCTGCTTACTCGCAAACACCGGCATTAGCGCCATTGCTTTCAGAGCACTGAACAGGGCGTTCATAGTCTGTGATATTCCATTGTAGGCGTATCTGCGACTGTGATTTTGTAAAAGAACAAACTAGTCAGTCTTTCAGCCTCTAGTCCTACTTTAGCGTGCGATGATTGCCGCCCCCAACAGATGTCGCGACAATCGCAGAACGCCAACTTCACGACAACCGCACAACAAAAAAAGGGCATCTCAATGTTGATGAGATGCCCCGCGCTCTAGCTCACTATCCAGTAGATAGCAGCGTTACGACGCTTCGTGCATAGTCGCGCTGTTTTGCTTGGCTTACTTGCGCTTTTGAACCAGGCCGACAATCCACAACAGGATCACGGCGCCGAGCAGACAGGTGAGGAAGCTGAAGAACTTTCCGCCACCGGCGACATCAACGCCGAACAGGGTGAGCAGCCAACCGCCCAAGAAACCACCGACGATACCAACGACGATATTCAGGACGACGCCCATCTGTTCATCGGTGTTCATGATCTTAGAGCCGATCCAGCCGGCAAGACCACCGATGATAATCCAGCTGATGAAGCCCATCGTGGGACTAAAGGAGGCAGCAAGAAGAATCTCGTTCATGATAGATATTCCTTTCCCGAAATCGTTCTGACTCAACTATAAGTCTTTCCGAAAACTCTTGCATACACTGCAAGCACTATCAGGCCATTTCGGCCACTGAGAAACTAGCGAGATAACAGTCGGATAGCCACAGGAAAACTCTTATAAAATCTGCACTTTCTGCATGAAAACAGGGTTTATGCAGACGAGAGGCCTCATTTGGATAAACCGAAGCCGGCCCCGACACCTGTCGGAAACCGGCTAGGTTCTACTTATAAATATTCGGTAACGGTTTCTACTCTCGGCGCTAACCGCGCCTCGACGACCGCCGCCGGCGTCTTTTCTCAGCCCCCTCGAAGGGCGCTTTAGGCGTCAGTCTCCGGGCGGACGACCATCATCGGGCAAGCAGCCGCCTGCAGGAGTGCACGCGAAGTGGAGCCGAGCAGCATGCCCTTGAAACCTCCGCGGCCGTGGCTGCCGACGACCAGCAGCTGCGAGCCTTCCGAGGCATCAGCCAGAGCACGAACCGGGCGGTCGCGGGTAACAACCTTCTTGATGGCCACTTCCGGGTACTTCTTAGCGTACTTCTCCAGACGGTGGCCGAGCAGAGCCTTCTGCTCCTCTTCCACAACCTGCCACTGGCTCTGAGCTGCAGAAAGGCCAGCCAGGGAAGCCTGTACCTGCATATCCATCCAGGTATGAACTGCAATCAGCTCGGCACCACGGGCATCGGCCTCACGGAATGCGTACTCCGTTGCCTTTTCGGAAATATCGGAGCCATCGACACCGACAACGACAGGACCGTACTTGGTCTCATCGGTGACCAGGTTGTCCTCGCGGACAACAACAACCGGGCACGATGCGTGGGAAACAACAGCGGCGGAAACCGAACCCATGACCATGCCAGAGAGCCCACCCAGACCGCGAGAGCCCATAACCACCATGGTTGCCTGCTCAGACAGGTCGAGCAGCATGTCAATCGGGCTGCCCTCTTCAATCTGGTGGCTGACATCTACTGACGGTGCGAAGTCGAGGGCAATCTTCTTGGCCTCGTTAATCTTCTCCAGGGTCTCGGCCTCAAGATCGTCGTAAAGCTCCTGCGGCGGAACCATGCCCTCTGCGTAGAGGAACTGCGGCATGGAGTAGCTGCTGACCAGACGGAGCGGCTCACCGCGCTTCACTGCGGTGTTAGCGGCCCACTTGACGGCGGTCTTGGATGCCTCCGAGCCATCGACCGCGCACACAATGATGTTCTGCCTTGGCATTGATTGCCTCCTTATTATGCGATCCATAAAAATTGGCTCTCCGCGGCCCGACCGCAACGCAGCTACACCTATCGCACCTGCTTGGACGCCATTTTAATGGACAAGCTTTGCTATTTAGTCAACTCTTCCGAGCCAACCCTTTTATTACTTTCACCTCCACCCTACCCCCATTATGTTGCGACCGACAGGGCAGAATGTTGTCCACCTACGCCATTAGGGGCGGTACCAACACAGCCCTGCGCCAGCAGCTCCGCTTGCCCGCCGGGTGAATCCGGGGCACCTGTTAAAGTCAGCCGTATGCGTCGCATGCCACTGCCCATTCGCGATGGGCTCAACCCCTCCCGCATCGCCGCTCCCGGGCGTCGTGGCGATGCCCCCACCCGTGCGTGGGATCTGCTCGCAGGCGCTATCGCAGGTCAAACCTACCGCCACCCAGACGATGATGAAGCGGCTGTGGCCAAGCGTTTTGCAGATGGGCTCGTCGTTCGCGCCAACTCAGTGCCCTACAGTCCAGATGACATGGTGAAGCCCGGCGCGGAAATGTGGTTTTACCGCACCCCGGCACCGGAGCGCACAATCGCGGGGCCGATGCCGATTGTCTTTCAAGATGACAACCTTGTGGTCGTCGACAAGCCGTCGTTTTTGGCAACGATGCCACGCGGCCGACACATCACGGAAACCGCTGTCGTACGCCTGCGGCGGGAGCTGGGAAATCCGGAGTTGGTTCCCGCGCATCGCCTCGACAGACTGACGTCGGGGTTGCTCATCTTTACCGCCCGGCGCGAAGTTCGTGGCGCCTACCAGGGGCTTTTCGCATCTGGGGAAGTCACTAAGCGCTATCACGCGCTGACATCGCCCACACCCATCGCTGGCGCGACCAGCGAAGCCCTGCCCGAGCCCCCGCTAGAGTTGCGCACGCGACAGCACAAGATTGCTGGCCAAATGCAGGCTTATACTCTCGAGGGCGAGCCAAACGCCCACACCATCATCGAGCACATTTCGCTTGTCGACGTGCCTTCGGACGCCGACGGCCTCGCTGCCGACAGTGGTCGCGTTGCGCTGTGGCAATTGAAACCCATCACCGGACGCACTCATCAGCTGCGGCTGCACTTGAGTGAGCTGGGCTTTCCCATCCTGGGCGACCAGTACTACCCGGAGATTCTGCCGCTGGAGGCCGAGAATACCTCGGAGCCCCTGCACCTGGTCTGTGTAGAAATGAGTTTCGCTGACCCCGTGACTGGTGAACAACGAACGTTCCATTCCCGCCGCGGCGTTTTCAATCCGCTTTCGCTGCCGGATATTAATTCGCCGTTGATCAAATCTAATTAGAAGAGAACCCCCTCCCCCATGTCTGCCAAGCATGCACAACAATCCGCTAAATCATCCGCTGAATCTTCTTTGGAACATTCCGCCCCACCAGCGGCGGCCTACGCTGAGAGGCTCACCAAGAAGTACGGTGTCGGCAATGCCGCTGTTACTGCACTGGACCATGTCGATATCTCTTTTGCCGCTGGTGAGTTCACCGCGATTATGGGCCCGTCCGGGTCCGGTAAGTCGACATTGATGCACTGCATGGCCGGTTTGGACTCCGCGACGTCGGGAAGCGCGTACATCGGCACGACGGATCTGTCGAAGCTGTCGGACAAGGAAATCACGGCGCTGCGGCGTGATCGCCTGGGCTTTGTGTTCCAGTCCTTCAACCTGGTGCCGACGTTGACGGCGGCAGAGAACATCACCCTGCCTATCAATATCGCTGGTCGGAAGGTGGACAAGCAGTGGTTCGAGGAAATCACCACGCGCCTCGGGCTTAAAGAACGGCTTACGCACCGCCCCTCGGAACTGTCCGGTGGCCAGCAGCAGCGTGTCGCCTGTGCGCGTGCCATTGTCAGCCGGCCGGAGATCATCTTTGGCGATGAGCCGACGGGCAACTTGGACTCGAACTCATCTCGTGAGGTATTGACGATTCTCCGCGATGCGGTTGATGACATCGGCCAAACCGTCGTCATTGTGACGCATGATGCCACCGCCGCGTCCTACGCAGACCGTGTTGTGTTCCTCGCGGATGGCCGCGTGGTTGACGAGCTTCGCAACCCCACGCCCGCCGATATTTTGGCGCGCATGGCAGATATTGAGAATCTTTAGGAAGGCAGGTCATCTCTCCCCATGGCATCATCGTCTTCCACGCTAAGCCGCGTCGCCTGGCGTAATATCACCTCGCACAAGTTGCGCCTCGTGCTCACAATTATTTCGGTCGTGCTGGGCACAGCCTTCATCACCGGCGCATTTGTGTTCACATCATCGCTGGACAAGGCCTTTAAGGGCGCAATGAGTACCGCTTATGACGGTGTCGACGTGGTGGTGACGGCCCCAGCTGACAATCCCGGTGCTCTCACCGAAGAAACCGCGCAGGAAATCGAAAGCTTCCCCGGGGTCCGAGCCCTCAACATTGGCGATTCCAACAACAGCATTACGGCCACAGGAGCCGACGGCAAGCCGATTCAAACCAATGGTTCGCCATCGATGGGTCTTCCCTACTATCCAGCGGCCGAAGCGGTGGGCAACAAGGTCACGGTTACCGAGGGGCACGCGCCGGAAACACCAGGTGAGGTGGTCGTCAACTCCACCACCGCCGAACTCGGCAACCTCCACGTCGGCACTGAAATCAAAGTGGCCACCCGCCTCGATCGGGCGACGGTGAAGGTTGTCGGCATCGCTGATACCTCCATCGACGAAACCGGCTACCTCGCGGTCTTTTTCACCCAGAATCAGTGGCGCAAGCTCTACGGCGCGGACAGCCATATGGACATGTTCACCCTCGCCGCCGATTCCACCACTGACGCTGCCACGCTTACCCGTGATGTCGCAGAAGCATTCCCCGAGCTCAAGGTAGAGGCAGGCTCTAAGCTCGCCGAGGAGGCCTCCGAACGTGTCTCCTCTGCCTTAAGCTTTGTCAACTACTTCCTCATCGCTTTCGGGCTCATCGGGCTGCTTGTGGGCATCTTCATCATCTCCAATACTTTCACCATGCTGGTCACTCAGCGCATGAAGGAGTTCGCTCTCCTCCGCGCCCTCGGTGCTTCACGACGACAGCTCACTGCGTCCGTCCTCTTGGAGGCATTCATTGTTGGCCTCATCGGTTCCGCACTAGGTGTCATCACGGGATTTGGGCTGAGCCAGGGGCTATTCATGCTTCTCGATGCCATGAGTATCTCCATGCCCGGCGATGGCCTGACATTCGAACCGGTGGCAGTCATCGTTCCTCTCCTTGTCGGCGTGGCCATCACCATGATCGCCGCCTGGACGCCGGCCGCCCGCGCTGGCGCGGTCCCTCCTGTAGAAGCCATGCGCTCTGGGGATCAAACAACCAGCAATAGCCTCAGTGCTAGGACGTGGACCGGTACTGTGCTGGCGTCCGCCGCGATCGCAATCATTGCCTGGGCATTGCAGTGGAACGACGCAGAAACCAAGATTCGTGCCATCTTCGTTGGTGTCGGTGCAGTGATGGCCGTAGCCTCCGTCTGGCTTGTCGGCCCCGCGCTGTCCATGCCTCTGATCGGAGGACTGGGGCGCGTCGTAGGTGCGCCTTTTGGAACCGTCGGCAAGCTTGCGGCGACGAACTCCCACCGCAATCCGCGCAGAACGGGAACCACATCGTTTGCACTGACGCTCGGGCTTGCGCTGGTGACTGTGATTGGCATGTTCGGTGTGTCCATGAAGGAGGCGGTCAATGAGTGGTCAGAGACCAATCTGACGGCTGACTTCGTGCTCTCGCCACCTCTGACCGCGCATTCGGCCCTGCCACTTGGGGTCGAGGATGCGGTGAAGGATATCGATGGTGTCGACGACACCGCAACCTTGTCGATTGGCGCGCTACTGGTAATCCCACCTGAGGAAGCCGCCACGATGATAGCTTCCGACGGCGAACAAACTGAAGTCGGACCGGAATCTAGTAATGCGTCGGTTTTCAACTCCAACGTCGGCAAATGGTACGGCACTCGCGCCATCCAGGGCTCCCTGGATCTGGCCAAGCCGGATGCGGGAATTGTCATCAGCGAATCAACAGCGAAAAAGAATAGTTGGAACGTTGGCACTGAACTCGCAGTTGTTTCCAAAGGCGGCATAACACGGCTCCCCGTCACCGGCATTTTTGCTGACACAAGTGATCCCGGCCAGTCGATTATGGTCTCCGACGAAGCCGCCCATAAATATGTCAAAAGCAGCCACCTGTTGCCTTTCCAGACCTACGTCGATATTTCTGATTCCATCGCGGCAGACAGCGGCTCCATGGATGAAATGAAGCAAAAGCTTAGCGACGCAGTTGCGGACTACCTCGTAGTACAGGTGATGACTGCTAAGGAGTTTGCGGGTCTGGCTAATGCCTCTATCGATGTCATGCTGGGAATCGTCTACGCTCTGCTGGCCCTGGCGGTCATCATTTCGATTCTGGGAATTATCAATACTGTCGCACTCTCAGTTGTCGAGCGCCGCCAGGAGATTGGCATGCTTCGGGCCGTCGGCCTGCAACGCTCGGGGATTCGCCGGATGATTCGCCTGGAATCTGTGGAAATCTCCATTTTCGGCGCGGTTGTAGGTATTGTCCTCGGCTTGTTCCTCGGCTGGTCACTTCTGACCGTGCTGAAGGATGAGGGCCTGAATACTATCGCGGTACCGTGGCTGCAGATCGTTCTCATGCTGCTTGGGTCTGCGCTTGTGGGCATTATTGCTGCTCTCGGCCCTGGTCAGAAAGCCGCGAAGACACCGCCCCTGGCCGCTATCGCAGACGAATAGTCGCCGTTATATGAAAGCGCCCCGTGCAGATATTGTTTCTGCACGGGGTTTCTATTTCGCCTTATCGCCTACGCCGAATCAGCAATCCAGCTCACGCATTTCCACTGGAAATTCACACGGCCGCGTTGGCCTTGCGAACCTCGCGTTCACGATTCTTCAGCGCCTTATTGAGAAGCATAAAGAACCACACAAAGCCGACCGTCAGGATAATGTGGCCGAGTCCTGCAATTCCCGAGTACATCGCACCCCAGGCCTCCGGGCCTGAAACAACGTGCACGATACCGTTAGCCACCATCATGCCAATCGTCCAAACAATGCCGACATTCTGAACGATGAACCAGCGATCAAAGCCCTTGACAGCTGAAATATTGAATTGACCATCCAATGCCAGCGCAACCAAGAAAAAGATTGTGCCAAGAACAAGGAAATGCGTGTGCAGCGTATTGAGCTGCGTTTTATCCCCGAAATCCATCGCACGGGTAAATTCACGATAGAAAACGCCAGAAAACAGACCAAGACCGAGATACACCGAAGCAGCTGTGAATAACTTACGCATACTTCGTAGCCTACTCAGATAACGCTGGCTTCTAAACGGACCAAACCCAGGGGGTTAAACGAAAGTTTGATTCCGCGAATCTAGACGGCCTCAAACTAACCGCGCGAATCGAGCCACCACACGTTTCGGCACAGTTTTGGATAGGGCCATCACCAGGCCATATAGGCCGGGCGCTACCTCCGCCCGACCCCTCTCCGCTCCACGTAACGTGCGCTCCACTAGATAACTGAGATTCTGCTCCGGCATGAGACGCAACTTCACCGACTTCGCCTGCTTCACGACGTCCCGTAGCGCCTTGGTCTTAACCTTTCCCGGGTAGCAAATAGTTACAGTTACACCATTAGGTTTCAATTCCTCTCCAAGGCAGATACCCCAGTGCCGAATAAACGCTTTCGATGCTGTGTACACCGCCAGCCCTGGAGTTGGTGCTACAGCTGAGATCGATGAAACGAAAATGATGTGGCCGTTCTTTTCGAATAAATCGTTTAGCGAGTAAACCGCTGCGACCGTACCGCGAATATTCGTCTGTATCATTTGATCAGCCTGCGAAAAATCCTGGGTTTTAACATCGCCATAATTCGCATACGCGGCATTGAGGATTAAGTAAACTATCGTCGCGTGATGGCGGTCAACATGATTCCGGAGTTTATCGCCAAAATCATCATCGGACTGATCTAGACAAAGATATCGAAGACGAGGACCTTGCCTCTGCGAGAACTCAGCGTCTTCACCGGAAGAATCATCGTTGTAGCTACGAGAAACACACCAAATTTCATCTAGGTCTGGACGTAGCTGCCCAAGTCTATCGGCAAAGACGGCGCCTATGCCCCGAGATGCTCCAGTCACGATTCCCACTCGCATGAATTCCAAGATACAGCCGACTGAGTCGAGCAATTAAAACGGCGCCGACGTAGCGCGCCGCATAGGAATAAGCATACGAACAGCAAAATGCAGCACTAAAACGCTAGTTAATTCTGTTTACCCGTAGGTACAAAAGTGGGCCGCAGCACCCAACCCCACACAAGGGGCAAGGCAACCACGACCCACAAACAAGATTATTATGCCGGCGGCGACCTACTCTCCCACACCCTCCCGAGTGCAGTACCATCGGCGCTGGTGGACTTAGCTTCCGGGTTCGGAATGGGACCGGGCGTGACCCCACCGCTAACACCACCGACAAAAACCAGGCAACAACC
>NZ_JVIP01000028.1:0-6102 GCF_001076435.1 Corynebacterium sp. 401_CJEI | reverse complement strand
AACGGTTCGTCGACCTCGACGGTGTCGCCGACCTTCTTCAGCCAAGTGGTAATCGTGCCTTCGGTGACGGACTCGCCGAGCTCCGGCATCTCAACATCAGTAGCGGAACCGGAGGCAGCCTTCGGTGCTTCCTTCTTTGGCTCTTCAGCGTCTTCCTTCGGAGCCTCTTCCTCGGTCTCCTCAGCGGAATCGTCAGCGCCTTCCGGCTCTTCGCCCGGCTCGCCGACCTTTGCGATGACCTCGCCAACATCGACGGTGTCGTCTTCTTCAAAGAGAATCTCGGTGAGAACACCGGCGACCGGAGATGGAATTTCGGTGTCGACCTTGTCGGTGGAAACCTCGAGCAACGGTTCGTCGACCTCGACGGTGTCGCCGACCTTCTTCAGCCAGGTGGTAATGGTGCCTTCGGTAACTGATTCACCGAGCTCCGGCATCTCAATAGAGGTCGCCATGTTTGTGCACTCCTCGAAAAGTTAAGAAATCTCGTTTTAAGACGGTTATTACAAATTAGCTTACAGGTTGAAAACTCTGCTTGCCCCGTGGGCTGCGCCCGCTTTCGACTGGTGCGTGGAATAGCTCATTCCAGCCAGGATTCCAGCCGGGCGGGGCGCAGTCGGATGACCGGCTACTTCGTTGCCAAATCCTCAATCACAGAGAACATCGTCCGAACCGGAACACCAGTGCCCCGCTTCGGGGTATAACCATACTCCCCGGTGGTGTTGAAGGCCGGACCGGCAACGTCGATGTGAACCCATTCAACATCCTCGCCAACGAATTCGCGCAGGTATGCAGCTGCAACGCTCATGCCACCAAAGCGAGAGTTCGTGACATTCCGCAGGTCAGCTACCGGCGACTTCAGGGCCTCTGCTAGCTCAACTGGAATCGGCATTGCCCAACCATTTTCACCAATGCTCTGAGACAGCTCTGCAACACGGTCACGGAACTCGTCGTTACCCAGGATGCCCGGGGTGCGCTCGCCAAGAGCGACTAGCTGCGCACCGGTCAGGGTAGCGGTGTCAATCAGGTGAGTCGGCTTGTCTTCGCAGGCGCGGACAATGGCGTCTGCGAGTACGAGGCGGCCCTCAGCGTCGGTATTCAGAATCTCAATGGTCTTACCGCCGTACTGCGTAATGACATCGCCCGGACGGTACGCCTTACCACCCGGCATGTTCTCCGCCATTGGAACAGTTGCGGTCACCGGGGTGGATACGCCTAGGCGAGCAGCCAGGACGACTGTGGCAATAACAGCCGCAGCGCCGCCCATATCGGAGATCATGTTCTCCATGCTGGCGCCCGGCTTCAGCGAAATACCGCCGGTATCAAAGGTGATGCCCTTACCGACCAGTCCCAGCGAATTCTCTGCCGACTCATCGCCCTTCCAAATCAGGCGCACCAGGCGCGGCCCGCGCGAGGATCCACCACCCACGGCATTGAGGCCTCCGAAACCGCCGGCGCGCAGAGCGTCGTCGTCAAGCACCTCGACCTCGAGCCCCGCGTCACGGCCTAGCGCTGCAGCAGCGTCAGCAAACGTCTCGGGGTAGAGGTGCGACGATGCTGTATTGACGAAGTCACGCGCGGTGGCAACGGCATCCACAATCGCTGCAGCGCGCTTTACGACGTCGTCATCAGCGCCCAACACAACCACCTTCTGGGTGGCCTCGTTGCTTTCTTCGTCGCTCTTCTGACCGGAGTAAGCGTAAGCGCCCAGCGCAAAGCCCTCGGCTGCAGCCTGCGGATCGATGGCGCCGAGAGTGTTAAAGACCACCTTGGCCTTGGTCATACGGCGCGCAGCGGCGCCGCAGGCACGGCGGATGTCCTCGGCATCCAGATCCTCAGAACCCACGCCAACGCCCGTGACACTGTCGACATCCAGGCCAGCAGGAGCCGGGATGGTGGTCACGGACTCGGACTTAGCGCTGGCGGAGACTGCCTCAAAGGAGGCGAGCAGCTGCTCTGCAACCGAACCGATGGCCTCGGGTGCGACCAGCTCGAGGCCATCCTCGCCGTCGATAAGCGCGACGAGAACCGCGTCGGCGTCCGCGGGCAGAGAGTTGTCGGCAGCGATGACCACGCGAGTGCCGATAGCCGGCAGGTAATTGGACAAAACAGCGGCGTTGCGAGAGGCGCCGAGCTGTGCCGAATCATTGTTAGCGGGGACTGACATGTAGTTGCATCTCCTTGTAGTCGTACTATGTGGTACACCACCGTATCCCTATTTGCCGGTTCGTGTCCTTCACCCCTGGACAGCGGACTGACGAGCCAGCGCCACGACTATTGGAATGTACCCGCGCCTAGTGCCCGCGACGCTGACATTGCCCTGACTAACACGGTCTTTCGGGGGCGAGTATTGATACGACTCGATCCTCGACGGTTTAGGATGAAAGACATGTCTGCTTTGGAATTTGCAATCGAACGTAACCCGAATCCACTCTCTGATGCCGAGCGCGAGGAGATTTTGGCCAACCCTGGTTTCGGTAAGCACTTCACCGACCACATGGTCCGAATTGACTGGACTGCAGACAAAGGCTGGCATGGCGCCAAGCTGCAGGCATACGGTTCGATTGAAATGCAGCCGTCTTCTTCGGTCCTGCATTACGGGCAGTCGATTTTTGAGGGACTGAAGGCGTATCGCATGCCGGATGGTTCCATTGTTACTTTCCGCCCGGAGCAGAACGCTCGTCGCTTCCAGCGCTCCGCTGACCGCATTGCAATGCCGCAGCTGCCGGAGGAGACCTTCCTCGAGGCAATCCGCCTGCTGGTTGAAGCCGATGCAGCATGGGTGCCGCCAGCTGGTGGCGAAGAATCCCTGTACCTGCGTCCAATCATGTTCTCCACCGAGAGCACCCTGGGCGTGCACCCGTCGAACTCTTACACCTTCCTGCTCATCGCTTCACCTGCCGGCGCGTACTTCTCCGGTGGCATTAACCCGGTGACCGTGTGGATCTCCCACGAGTACGTGCGTGCCGCGCCGGGCGGCACCGGTGCTGCGAAGTTCGCAGGTAACTATGCAGCTTCGCTGGCGGCTCAGCAGCAGGCAGAGGAAAAGGGCTGCGACCAGGTTGTGTGGCTGGACGCTGTCGAGCGCAAGTACATCGAGGAGATGGGCGGCATGAACCTGGCGTTTATCTACCCGGATGAGAATGCTGACGCTGGTGTTCGGCTGGTGACTCCAGAGCTGTCTGGTTCGCTGCTGCCGGGCATTACTCGGGCATCGCTGCTGCAGGCTGCTCAGGATCTGGGCATGAATGTCGAGGAGCGTCGCATTTCCACCGAGGAATGGAAGAATGATGCCACCTCCGGTGTTATGAGCGAGGCATTCGCCTGCGGTACTGCTGCAGTCATCACCCCGGTCGGTTTTGTGAAGTCCGCTGAGGGCGAGTTCGAGATCAACGGCGGCGAGACCGGTGAGTGGACTATGAAGCTGCGCGAGCGGCTGACCGGTATCCAGCACGGCGAGGTTGAGGATACCCACGGTTGGATTTACAAGCTCGTTGAGGCTTAGTTTCGGCGTAGGTCGGCTAAGAAAAATTTAATAGTGGTTACTAGAATTAGTACTTTCGCAGCCCCTGTTCAGTATTCGCTGTTCAGGGGCTGCGTTTTTGCTTTGCTGGCTCCCCAACGGCTGTGCGATTTTCTCATGGTTCATGAATTGTTCAGGCGGCATTTGTTTAGCCGTTAAAAACACCTCTAGCGTGACCGGGGTCACTGTGAAAAACTACCAACACGATTGATTTTTGTAGTTGGGAAAACAGTTTGAGGCGCTGTGATGGTGGTAGTTCAAGACTTTTTTAAAGATAGTTTTTCGTCAAGTAGTTCAAAGCGCCTAAGGGTAACCATCGTTGTCACTCTGTTGTTGGCTGCGTGGACGATTGGGTTTAGTGCGATTCCGGCTCCGGTGGCGGCAGCCCAAGATTCGCCTTCGCCGTCCGGGGTGGAACAGCCCGCTCCTACGGGCGAAGGGGGTACGGGCGAAGCAAAAGCAGAGCTAATCATGGATCTGTCTGGTTCGATGCTTGCCGACGACGCCGGAGGCACCCGCCTCGATGCGGCAAAGCGCGCATCCACGGAGCTGATTGACTCCCTCCCGGATGATGCGCTGCTTGGCATGCTGGTTTATGGCCAGCGCGAATCCAGTGATGAATCCAACCGCGAACGTGGTTGCCAGGACATCGAGGTGCTGTCGCCTGTCCAAAAGGTCGACAAAGAAGGCCTGAAGAGCAGGATTGCCGGGTTGGAAGCTCAGGGCTATACGCCGATCGGCAATGCACTGCGTAAGGCGGCTGATGAGCTTGGCCCAGACGGTGAGCGGTCAATTATTTTGGTCTCTGACGGTATCGACACCTGCGCGCCGCCACCGGTGTGTGAGGTTGCGAAGGAACTGGCAGGGCAGGGTGTTGGCCTGACGATTCACACAGTGGGCTTCAAGGTCGATGAAGAAGCTCGCGCTGAGCTGGAGTGTGTTGCGCAGGTATCCGGTGGACAGAGCATGACTGCGGACGATGCTACCCAGCTTGCAGACCACATGAAGTTCTTGACTCAGCGGTCAGTGCAGGGCTACGAAACCACGGGTACTCCTTTCGAGTTCTCCGAGACTAAGGAAGGCGCGAAATGGCTCGGCGAGGGCAAGTACCAGACGACGCTGGTGCCAGAGGTTGCCCAGCACGATCGCACCCCGCTCTACTACCGAATCGCAGTGCCGAAGGGACACAACGCGATTGTTACCTCAAAGGTGTTAGCGAATATCGATGCTGAGGGTAAAGGCCAGCAGGATGTCCGAACTGAAGTTGACGAAATCATCAATGAAACTGGCGGAAAATGCCAGGACGACGGTCGTATGGGGTCGCTGACTGGCGCCGAAGCTAGTGCCGATTCGTGGACTCCAACTTCGGCTGATGCAAGCATTCTTGCATGGGATAGTGACCGCATCGAATCCAGTTGCGATCAAACCAAGTGGCTCGTCGCAAATAACGTGTGGGTCTATGACGGTGATTCAGTAGCGGACTATCGTGATGAACCGGTGAAGGTCGAGGTTAGCGTCCAGTTTGAGCCAGTCCTGAAGAAGCAGGATGCTGACAAACTAAATGAGGGGCGGTCTTCTTCGACCGGCGACAAAGCCTACAAAAAGGCCACTTTTGGAGAGGCCAAGCCCGTAAACGGTGGCAATAACGCAGCCCAAGCGCCGGAAGTTAAATCTGGGGATAACATCTCTGACACAATCGTGCCCGGTGAACAGAAGTTCTACAAGATCCCTGTCGAGTGGGGTC
Organism: Corynebacterium sp. 401_CJEI; assembly: GCF_001076435.1. Classification (NCBI taxonomy): domain Bacteria; kingdom Bacillati; phylum Actinomycetota; class Actinomycetes; order Mycobacteriales; family Corynebacteriaceae; genus Corynebacterium; species Corynebacterium sp. 401_CJEI. Next base: position 838 of record NZ_JVIP01000028.1, on the reverse strand, counting down.
AGCGACCAGTGATTGCTGCCCGCACTGGAAATTCGGAGCGCGATAATGCCGATTCCATGGGAGTTGCCCTGCTGAATCCGTTCGAGGTTTCCGTGGCGGATGGAACAATGCACTTTTATCAGGATTCCGAGGACCTGAACTTGTCAACAGATCGTCCGGTCGAATACAACAACCGAGAATCTAATGTTGGAGGACGACCTGTAGCCAACGCCGGCTACTACTACGCGACTGTCCGAATGGCTAACTATCGCCCGGATGAAGAGGTCAGTGGCATCGATCAGCCGTTCCAGCTCGCATTCCTCCTGGACAACAAGCCAACTAAGGGGCCTGACTGGCGACCGACTGACAAGAACGGCCCGACTCCATCCGATAAGCCGATTCTGGCCAAGGGAGAGCCGGAACAGGAATCGTCAAAGGACTCGTCAGAAGATGCGTCGAATGAATCTGACTCCTCGGATACGGATTCTCAGGCATCCGCATCCTCGTCGGACATGGAAGATGAGGGCATGAGCCCGTTGGTCATTGGCACCGTTGTAGCAGTGGTCGCCGTGTTTATCGGCATTGCCGGCGCAATCGTCTACCAGAACAAGAAGCGCAAGGAGTAGACAAACCGTAAGATCAGGAAGTTCCTGAGCAAGGGGGGCAGGGTGGGGAAGGCAGCAAAAGTGTGTCCGCCTGGCGTATCGCTGGCGGGCACATTTTTGCTACTTAGCCGCAAGAACTGACAACTCCAAGAATTATGGGCTGCAGATGTGAAACTGTGTGAGTTTATGACACTTTCATGCCATTTTTCAGGCCATTTTTGACATAAACGCAGTCAGTAACTCGGATCGACCCA
>NZ_JVIP01000027.1:0-24976 GCF_001076435.1 Corynebacterium sp. 401_CJEI | reverse complement strand
GGGTTAAGTAGCAAAAAGTGTGTCCGCTCGGCGTGTTGCGGGGCGGGCACACCGTTTGTTACTTCATGGGGCCTTTTCTGATTCCTATCGAGTGTTCGTACTCGGTTGGGATAGCGTTGTCGTAGAAGGCTGGTCGGCCTGTTTCATGGTCGGCTTTGTTGTGGTCTTCTTCGACAAGATCGTTGACTTTGGCGAGTTGATCTTGGCCGAAATTGCACTGCCTGGCGATCTTTAATGGGTCGTCAGGCAGTTGCGTTTTCGAGTGCAGGTACCACTCGAGCATTTTTCGTTGGCGTTCCCCGGACCTGCCGCGATGCGCGTCGGCGATGCGTTTGAGCCCGGCGTTGATGCCGCCTTCCAGACTGTTTGTCGTTGAAGCCCAGCGTTGAGGCTCAAGCGCATTCGGTGGTGGCTGCAGGTAGGTAAACAGCCATCCTTTCCGTGAGAGGTGCAGCAGGGAGTTGTATGCCTTGCGAACTCGCAGATGGGTCCATTCCCACTGGTTGTTGAGTGTGCGGCGCTCTTTTGACACGGGCGTTTTCTCGTTGAGGAATGCTTTGAATACCTGTCCGAAGTCGTGCAGACGCAGCGTCCACTCCCGTGCCTGGTCGAGTGTGGTGATACGGGTCAGTTTCAACGCCAGGGCGTAGATGGCTTTGCCGGCGTCGGTGCGTGGTCGTGATGTGGTGTAGCGGCGGATGACGCGTTGCGCATGGACGAGGCATCGTTGGATTATCGCGTTCGGCCAGCAGGCTTTAATCGCAGTAAGTGCGCCTTGTCCGCCGTCGAGGACGACGCAGAGCGGCTCAGCGATTTTGCGGAGTAGCTGCGTGTAGGCGTGGGCGGTTTCGTGTTTGGTCCAGTGCCATGCGATGACGTGGTCGTGGCTGGCTGCGACGAGCAAGCATCCGGCGGCGGTGTAGGTACCGTCGATGAAGATCTGGTCGTAGATGCGCTGTGGGTCACCGTCGTTGGGGATGTCGATGAGCCAGAACGGTTTGAATCGGCGGTCAAGTGTCCAACGGCTTACCCCTTGTTGCTGGGCGAGTTCAGACAACGTTGCTGTGGAGGTGGCATAAGAGACGAAGGCTTTAAAGTCGCGGGTCTGCGTGCGGTCGGTGCGGGTTCGTGTCGTGGAACTGCCGCAGTTCGGGTCCTTGCATCGCCACCTGGTTGTGCCTTTAGAAGTGGTTCCGTTTTTCTTCATTTGCCCAGCGCATATCGGGCATCGTGGTCTGTTTTTACTCACCCGGAAAGCACACCAACCCCCGATTAGCACATGCGGGTGCCATTCCGGTGGATTGAACACTAATCGGGCGGATATAAGGTCTTGATGCTTATATCCGCCCGATTTACCCAGCCTAATCAGCAGTAATGCTGAAAGTCAGACACACTTTTTGCTACTTAACCCCAACTAACTGATTGAGAAATTAATCAAAAACAGGGTCAAGGTGAATCACCTTGGCCCTGTTTTAGTATCTACGCGGTCTCATCCTTTTTCACATATCGATGGCTACTAAACCGCCTACTGACCAGAAGTAATGCGGTAGACATCGAACACTCCCTCGACACCGCGCAGAATGTTGAAGATATAGCCCATCTGCTTAGTGTCCGAAACCTCGAAGCTAAAACGCATTACGGCAACGCGGTCATCGGAGGTATGAGAGGACGTCGACAGGATTGAGACCTTCTGATCGGAGAAAACGCGAGTGATCTCCGAGAGCAGTCCGTGACGGTCAAGTGCTTCGATTTGCACCGTAACCATGAAGACCGCACCGGAGGAATCCGTTGCCCAGGAAACCTCGATAATGCGCTCGGGCTCCTGGTGCAGTTTCTCCGCATTAGTGCAGTCCGTACGGTGCACGCTGACACCGCCACCGCGGGTGACGAAACCAAAGATGGCATCGCCAGGCACCGGTGTACAGCACTTGGCCAACTTGGCAGCCATATCCGCACTGCCCTCCACAAGCACGCCGGTGCTGTCGGCGCGACGCGGAGTATTGTGCACACTCATCTTCGAAATCGGAGTGCGCGAGACCAACTGCTCTTCGGCATCGTCTGTGCTCGAGAACTGCGCCATCAGCCGGTGAGTCACATGCTGCGCTGAGACCTGCCCCTTACCGATAGCGGTATAGAGCGCATCGACATCCGCATAGTGCAGCTCGGAGGCAATCTGCTTGATGGACGCCGGAGTGAACAGGCGGTGCATCGGCAGACCGCCGCGCTGTACCTCTGCAGCCAGCGCGTCACGGCCGGCATCGAGTGCCTCCTCGCGGCGCTCTTTGGCAAACCACTGACGGATCTTTGCCCGCGCACGTGGAGTTTTAACAAACTTCTCCCAGTCCTTAGACGGACCGGAATCGGCATCCTTGGACGTGAAAATCTCGACGCGGTCGCCAGTTTTTAGCGGTGATTCCAACGCCACTAGCTTGCCGTTGACTTTGGCACCAATACATCGGTGACCTACTTCAGTATGGACCGCGTAGGCAAAGTCGACCGGCGTGGAGTCCGCGGGCAAAGTGATGACATCGCCCTTAGGTGTGAACGCAAAAATTTCAGTGACTGAGAGGTCATAGCGCAGGGAGTCCAGGAACTCGTTAGGATCTGCGGCCTCGCGCTGCCAATCCAGCAGCTGACGCATCCACGCCATCTGATCGACTTCGGCGGAATCTCCCTTGTGAGAGCCCTTGGTTTCCTTGTAGCGCCAGTGTGCGGCAATGCCGTACTCAGCGTTGTAGTGCATCTCATGGGTGCGAATCTGCACTTCTAGCGGGGAGCCACCTGGACCGATGACCGTTGTGTGCAACGACTGGTAAACCCCGAAACGCGGCGCGGAAATATAGTCCTTGAATCGCCCCGGCATGGGTTTGAACAGCGAGTGGACGGCACCCATGGCGGCATAGCAGTCCTTGGTCGTGTCCACCAGAACTCGAAGTCCGACCAGGTCAAAAATCTCGTCGAACTCATGGCCGCGGACAATCATCTTCTGATAAATCGACCAGTAGTGCTTCGGCCTGCCCTGTACCTCAGCAGCAATGTGAGACTCCTTCAGATCCTTCTGAATCATCTCGGAGACTTCCTGGATGTACCGGTCCCGCTGCGGCGCTCGATCTGCGACCAAACGCACAATCTCGTCGTACTTCTTCGGGTACAAAATGGCGAAGGAGAGATCTTCCAACTCCCACTTCACGCTGGCCATTCCCAAACGATGCGCCAGCGGTGCAATCACCTCGAGGGTCTCACGGGCCTTCTTAGCCTGCTTTTCCGGCGGCAGGAAGCGCATTGTGCGCATGTTATGCAGCCGGTCAGCCACCTTGATAACCAGCACGCGCGGGTCCTGGCTCATGGCGATAATCATTTTTCGCACGGTCTCTGCCTCGGCGGCGGAGCCCAACGCGACCTTATCCAATTTGGTCACGCCGTCGACCAACCGTGCGACTTCTGGGCCGAAGTCCCGCTCCAGGTCCTCCAGCGTGTAATCGGTATCTTCGACCGTGTCATGCAGCAGCGCTGCCACCAGCGTGGTGGTATCCATGCCGATCTCGGCCGCAATAGTAGCGACTGCAAGCGGGTGAGTGATGTATGGCTCGCCGGATTTCCGATAGACGCCGTCGTGAAGGCGCTCGGCGGTATCGTAGGCACGCTGAAGCACAGCCAAATCTGCGCGCGGATGCACCTGTCGATGCACCGCGACAAGGGGATCTAGCACCGGGCGGATCTTCGTTCTGTTGCCGGTAAGGCTTCGCGCTAGGCGGGCACCATAACGGCGTGCGGGCCCTTCAGCCATGACTCATTCACCCCTTATTAACCACGTACAGAGGCAGATCAGCAAGCTTCTCCCGAGCTCCCAGGCCTTCAACCTCCAGCACGGTGCACAGCCCGGTTACCTCGACTCCAGCTGTCTCCAGCAGAGCGCGAGCTGCACACAGGGTGCCACCAGTTGCCAACACATCGTCGACAAGTACGGCCTTCTTGCCCTTCAGCTCAAAACCACTAGCCGGAATCTCAAGCGCGGCCGTACCATATTCCAGTTCATAGGTCTCGGTCAGCACAGGCGGTGGCAGCTTACCCTTCTTACGAATAGCGAGCACTCCCAGTCCGAGCTTGTACGCCACCGCAGAACCCAGCAGGAATCCACGCGCATCTAGGCTGCCTATAACATCAGCCCCGAACTCTTCCACCTTGGCGGAAATCTCGTCCACAATCAGGGCGAACGTCGTGGCGTCGGCAAGCGCCGGCGTCAGGTCCTCGAAGAGTACGCCCTCAACTGGAAAATCGGGCACGAACCGAATCTGATCGGCTAATGCCTCACGCGCGTGTGCATACGACACAGGTTTAAGCTCCTTTTCGGCGAAAAGAAAAAGTGCGGGTACCTGTCAACGATACCCGCACAATGCGCTTTTAAAGTAGTTTCACCCGAACCACTGGGAGGCGCTACCTCCTACTGCCCCGGACGCCAGGACAGCGGCTTGTCTTCATCGCCCTCAAGCTTCGGAGTCGTCACCGTTCGTTTCGACGTCGACTGCTCCATCTCGCTTGCCGACGGCTCCTTCGAGCCCGAGTCCTCCGCAACATCAGTGGTGGCGGAATCGGTGCCCGATCCTGCCCCCTCAGAGGCCTTTGCGCGAGCAGACAGTACCGCCTCTTCATGCTTGCGGTATTCACGCTGCCGCGACTTGAGAGACACCAACAGCGACGAAGCCAGGAAGATCGAAGAGAACGTACCTTGAATAATGCCGATGAGCTGAACGAGTGCAAGGTCCTTCAGCGTTCCGACCCCCAGCATGCCCACGGCGATGACCATCAGTGCCAGGATTGGCAGGAGCGTCGACACCGTGGTGTTGATAGAACGCATGATGGTTTGGTTGACCGCCAGGTTCACCAACTCGGCGTAACTTCTACGGGTCGATGAACGATAGCCTGCCGTGTTCTCGTCGACCTTGTCGAAAACCACGACGGTGTCGTACAGGGAGAACGACAGCACGGTCAGGAGACCGATAATGGTTGCCGGGGTGACGTCAAGACCAATGAGCGCGTAGATTCCCATAATCACGATTGCATCCACAACCAGGGCGAGAATTGCGGCAATGGCCATGTCGCGCTCGAAGTGAATGGTGATGTAGATGAACACCAGACCCAGGAACACCACTGCAGCCAGCAGCATTCGGTTGGTAATCGAAGAGCCCCACGACTCCGACACGGTCGAGTCACCAATGGCATCCGGGGTCTGCTGCCCCTGCACATCGACGGGCTTGAATGCATCATTCAACGCGATACGAGCACTATTAATCTGGTCCTGAGTCAGCTTCTCAGAGGTGATCTCCAGGATTCGGCCCTCACCAGAACCGATAATTTGCACCAGCTCCGGCTTCACGCCGGTCGCCTCGGTGAAAACCTCCTCGGCCTGCTCAGTTGTCACTGAGGCCGGCGGCATAGTCATCTTGGTACCGCCCTCGAAGTCGATACCGAAGCTGAACCCGCGAATCAGCATCGCTGCGAAAGCAACAACGATGATGGCGACGGCAATCTGGTACCAGCGCTTCCGCTTGCCGACGATGTTGATTCCACCCTCGCCGGTGTAGAGGCGGCGGAAAAAGGAGTCGTCTTTCACGCTTTCTGGCTCAGTGATTAGCGCCGGATTCGTCTGAGTAGTATTCATGGATTCCTACTTCCCCTCATTCGCGCTGGAGTGAGCTGCACCGGTGTCGGCAGCCGTACTGGCGGAGGCATCGGAGGCTCCGGCCTTCTTACCGGCAGCTACAGTCTTATTCCTCTGTGCAATCTCCATGACCGAGCCGAAGCCGTTCATCGACGGCTTGGACAAAGCTGGCCACTTACGAGTAGCCAGGATGACCAACGGCGCAGTCACGAGGAAAGCCGTCACAATGTCGAATGCTGTGGAGAGACCAAGTGTGAACGCGAAACCGCGGACATCGCCAACGGCCAGGATGTAAAGAACCACAGCCGCAATGATGGACACAAAGTTACCCGATAGGATGGTGCGCCGTGCTCGTCGCCAAGCGTGCGGAACCGCGGAGCGGAAAGTTCTACCCGCGCGGATTTCGTCCTTAATGCGTTCGAAGAAGACGATGAAGGAGTCAGCCGTTACGCCGATAGAGATGATGATGCCGGCGATGCCAGCGAGATCGAGCGAGTAGCCAATCCAACGACCAAGAAGGACAAGGACGCCGTAGACCATCGCTCCAGCTGCTGCCAGCGAAACCAGCGAAATCACGCCCAGGCCGCGGTAGAGAGCAATCGCGTAGACGACAATCAGGGCGATACCGATAATGCCGGCAAGCAGACCGGCTTCCAAGGAAGCCGAACCAAGCATGGCCGGGATAGTCGTGGTGGTGCCGCCCGGCTCGCCGTCCTCACCTGCGAACGACAGCGGCAGTGCACCATAACGCAGGTTATTGGCCAGCCCCTGTGCCTCGTCGATTGAGAAGTCGCCCGTGATGCGGGTGGCAGAACCAACTGGGGTTGCCTCCTGAATCACCGGGGCGGAAATGACCTTCGAGTCCAACACGATAGCGACCTGCCGCTGCAGGTAGTCATTGGTCAACTTGGTCCATGTGCGAGCGCCGGTGTCATTCTTCCCGGACTTGAAGCTAAAGGAGACCTGAATCTGACCAGACTGCTGATCGTAACCACCGTTAATCGGCGCATTGGTATCAATAGCGTCGCCGGACAGACGCTGGCCCTTGGCCTCGTCCTCCTGCCCAATCAACAGCGGAGCCTTGCCCAGGAAGATGGCTTTACCGCCTTCGGGCGCACAGGTCACCAGCGGCTTGGCCGGGTCATCGGCACCCTGTAGCGGATCAACTGCATCGCGGTTATCGCAGGTCATCAGCGCAGCGGCTGCAAACTGTGTCGTTGGGTCTTCGGACTGGCGAGTCGCCAACAGCACGTCACGAACCTTCGTACGCAGCTCGGCCGCTTCAATTGAGTTCGCCGGCTTTGCCGGAGCTGTTGCGTCCAACTTCGGGGCCTCGCCCAGCGACTTGGACAGCTCCTCGGGAACCGGCTGATCTGGGTTCTGTTCCTTGAAGGCATCAATTGCACGCTTCTGCGTTTCGTTCATGTCCTTGTAGAGGTCATCAACACGCTTGGTGGCTTCCTCCTTCGACAGGACACCGACTGACACCCAATCTTCAGCAGTCTTCTTAACTACCTCGCCAAAGGCAGCTTCATCAGGGCCCTGGGTGGGCTGTTCTACCGGACGGAAGAAGAGCTGCGAAGTCTGGCCGAGCGTACGCGCCTCCTGTGAGTCTTCACCCGGCACGGTAATGACCAGCGTGTCACCGTCGGTGACAACTTGAGCGCCGCTGACGCCCATGCCGTTTACGCGGTTCTCCAGAATCTTGCGAGCCTGGTCCAGCTGATCGCGCGTCGGCTTTTCGCCCTGCGGCACCAAGGTTACTCGGGTACCACCCTGCAAGTCGATGCCCAACTTTGGCTTGGCTGATCCGCCGCCGGTGAAAAAGACGAGTGCGTACGTAAGGATGAGGAAGCCAACAAACAGTGCCAACAGCCACTGCGGCCAGTTCCTCTTGAATGTATTCGCACCGGATCTGGATTTGCTGTTCAAAGCAAAGTCTCCTGAATCGTGACGTTTAGGTACTTAAGCGTTTCGGGTAGAAACGCAGGTCTATAACCGCACCGCGAAATCGCGCGATACCAGGAAGAGGCATTGCGGGCGTCGCTAAGCAAAGCTATAAACACCAACCGCTAGAGAATAACCGATTTAGCGTAGTGCGCCGGTTTTGACTTGTACCTATTTAGTGAAAATCTTGCCCACGCTTGCCGACGGCGAAACCTGGGACGCGCCCGCTAACCCCACGGCGCACGCTACAGCTTGGATGCATGCAAACCAGCAGGACGTGGGCGTGCAAAAAACTGCTACTGCTTTTCGGTGGAAGTGGAACCGTCTGTACCCGTGTTATCCGAGTTACTCGGAGTATTCGGGTTCTCGACCTGCTCATTGATGTCCGAAGCGGCATTGTCATCCGGACCGTGGCCGGTGATTTCTTGGACATCGCCGACGTGGTCATCTGGCGCATCGGAAACACGGCCACGTCGATCACGGTGAGCGTAGCTAGCTCCGGTACCGGTGGTGAGGTTGCGGGCAATGGCGCCCTTTTCCCAACGGGTCACGATGCCGTCAGCGATAATCAGGTCGACGGTTGTTTCGGTCGTATCAACGACCACACCATGCATACCGGAACCGGTGATGACCTCTGCGCCCGGGGCCAACTTATCCTGCATGTCCCGAATGGTGCGCACCTGCTTGTTCTGCTTGATGATCTGCCAAATTGGCAGCGCCAGGAACAAGAAAATAAGTAGGAGGAGAATAGTTTGATCCATGTCTGCCGAGTTTAACGAATTGCCAGCTAGCAATTCCACACTGCCCCGGCCAGGTCGATGAGAAAGCTATTCTCCGATAGTTCCCTCCGGAGGCTGCAACCCCAAGTGCCGCCATGCTCGGGCAGTTGCAACACGTCCGCGCGATGTACGCGCAATCATCCCGGCACGGACCAAGTAGGGCTCGCACACTTCTTCCACAGTCGAGGGCTCCTCACCGACTGCCAGCGCCAGGGAATTCACGCCCACCGGGCCGCCACCGTGCCCCTTGACCAGGGCAGTCAGCACTGCGCGGTCCAAGCGGTCCAGCCCAAGCTCATCGACATCGAAGACAATCAACGCCGCCTTGGCCGCACCAAGATCAATAACGCCACCGGAGTGAACATCTGCGAAATCGCGAACGCGACGCAGTAGGCGGTTGGCAATTCGCGGGGTACCTCGCGAACGCGAGGCAATCTCCACTGCAGCCTCTGGGCTGATATCCACCCCGAGGATCCCAGCGGCACGGGTAACCACCTTTGTCAGATCCTCGACCTCGTAGAACTCCATCTGCGCAGTAAAACCGAAACGGTCACGCAGTGGGCCAGTCAGCATACCCGAGCGCGTCGTTGCGCCTACCAGCGTAAAAGGTGGAATCTCGAGTGGAATTGACGTAGCTCCAGGCCCCTTGCCCACGATGACATCAATACGGAAATCTTCCATTGCCATGTAGAGCATTTCCTCCACGGGCCTGGCAATGCGGTGGATCTCGTCAATGAAGAGTACATCGCCCTCGAGCAGGTTCGATAGCATTGCTGCCAAATCGCCAGCGCGAATAAGCGCCGGACCGGACGTCATTCGCAGGGACGACCCCATCTCCTGCGCAATAATCATGGCCATGGTGGTCTTACCCAGGCCGGGAGGTCCCGACAGCAGAATGTGGTCCGGAGTCACATTTCGTCCCCGTGCCCCGGAGAGCACCAAATCCAGCTGCTCGCGGACCTTGGGTTGGCCGATAAACTCCCCTAACGACTTTGGTCGCAGGTTCGATTCCGCATCGACTTCCTCGACCTGAGCGCGGGCATCGACATCACGTTGTGCACCATTTCCCCCACCGCCAAAATGGTCGTTGGCTGCTCCATCTAAAGAGTCCCTGAAGGGATTGCCCGACACGTTAAACTCCGTGCGCTCGATATCGCTCATAGTCCCCTCATCCTAGTGCACTGCCATTTTTCATCATCAATGTAGCTGCAGGTCCTCGACCTGGATTTACTTTTCGCCCAATGTCTTTAGCGCCGCCTTCAGCGCCATTGATGTATCCAAGGTCGGATCAATCCGAACAACAGTCTCCGCTGCCTCATTCGCATCAGCTTCCGGGAACCCAAGCCCGACCAAAGCACCAACGACCTGATCCAGATCTGCCTTCAAAACAATGCCAGGCGCTGCTCCGCTTGCAGCTTCCTCCGGCTGGGATACCGCCCTATCCGCGAAAACCTCGACCTTATCCTTCAACTCAACCAACAGGCGCTCCGCCAATCGCTTGCCGACGCCGTTAGCCGCCTGGAGGGCCTTGGCATTCTTTGAGGCAACCGCATTGGCAATCTCGGCCGGCGACAGTACCGATAGAACAGACATCGCTACTTTTGGCCCCACTGTCGAGACAGTGCGCAAGAGCGCAAACATCTCACGTTCCTGCGAGTTGGCAAAACCAAAAAGCGTAATCGCATCTTCACGAACCGCCATTGTGGTCAACATGAAAGTCTGCTCATGCCTCACCAACTGAGAAGCTAACCTGCCCGTAATGGTGACCAAATGCCCGACACCACCGCACTCGATAACGCAATAGTCCGCACCGAGATCGATAACCTCACCGCGTAGAGATGCAATCACTTCTCACAATTCCTTTCACTACGGCTTCCCGAAAGACACCGAGATAAACGCCGAACTCACAAGTGTGCTCTAGCAGGCTCCCCTACCGCGAGGGATTCTCACGGCGAGAAAGCTCCAACTCCCGCTCCTCGTGTTGCTTAGCAAGCGCAGCCAAGGTGTCGCGCTGGCGTTGCAGAACCGGACCACGCCAACAGTGGCAGATAGCGATGGCCAACGCATCCGCTGCGTCCGCAGGTTTTGGCGGAGTTTCCAACCCGAGGATTCTCGTCACCATCATGGTCATCTGCTTCTTATCAGCCCGACCGTTGCCGGTAAGCGCCTTCTTTACCTCCGACGGCGTGTACATATGCACTTCCAAACCGCGTCTCGCCGCAGCGAGGACAAGGACACCAACCGCGTGCGCAGTCTGCATTACGGTGGACACATTGCCGCGCTCGAATACCCGTTCCATCGCAACCACGTCCGGCTCGTACTCATCCATCCACTGCTCCACGGCATTGGAAAGCCGTAGAAGACGATCCTCCAACGATGCCGTGGTTGGTGTGCGGGCGACCCCCACCGCAATGGGAATGACTTTCCTGCCCTGAGCACCTTCCGCAATGGAGAGACCACAACGAGTAAGGCCAGGGTCGATACCCATCACCCGCAGAGATCCAGCTCGATAATTCACCTCTCCACTAATACCACATTTCGAACAGCTGTTTGTATCGTAGCTACACGGGGCACCAACCGTTGATTCTGATAGGTTTAACACCATGAATTCACCGAAGAAGCTCTACGGCGTTCTCGCTGCAGCTGAAATGGTCACGTGGGCTCTGCTGCTCTTGGGGCTGGCACTGAAGTACCTGTTCAAAGTCACTGACATCGCCACCACCATCTTCGGCGGCATCCACGGTTTTACGTTCCTGTGCTACGTAGTCACCACCATCATGGTGTGGATCAACCAGCAGTGGAGCTTTGGCCGCGGTGTCATCGGCCTCGCCTCTTCTATCATTCCATTCGCAACCTATCCGTTTGAACGAAACACCCTGAAGGCAGGCCTCTTGGATCGGCCCTGGCGCTTTACCGACGAATCCGAGGAGCCACAGGACATTTTCGAGTGGGCACTCGCGATGATTATTCGCCGCCCGTTTATCTCGGCATTCGTCATCCTCATTGTTCTCGTCGTGGTCTTCACACTGTTGCTGATGGCCGGACCTCCGACTCAGTGGTTCTCCTAAAACGGTTCAACTAAAACTTTCAGAAACCAAAATCGGTTTAATAGACAAAAATATGTCCGCCTGGCGTGTCGACCGGCGCGTCGGCGGGCGGGCACCCTTCGCTACTTACCCCAATGCGAGTTACTGACTGCGTTTATGACAAAAATGACCTGAAAAATCGTCTGAAAGTGACATAAACCTGCACAGTTTCACATTTGCAGCCGTATTCACACGCGCAGCCCGTAATTTTTTGAGGTTGCCAGTGTGTCGGGTTGTCAGTTTTTCTCCTTAACCCCAGGGTGTGGAGCTACCCGCAGGCGGGCTCTGACCAGTCGCTATCCTGAGGATCAGACACACTCTTTGACTCTGTCTGTCTCTCTCCCCCCCCCCCNCCAAAAAAAAATCCCCATCGGACGACTCTCCGATGGGGATCTTCCATTCACACCAGCTCGCCGCGCAATTCAGCGCTGCAGACTACCCTGCACGAGCATCCTTTAACGCCGGGAAGCCGGTCAGCGGAACCGTCGCCAAGCAAACGCCTAGTCTTCGAGTTCGGCGATAACCTCGTCGCTGATGTCGGCGTTCGAGTAGACGTTCTGCACGTCGTCGGACTCTTCGAGAGCGTCAATCAGACGGAAGAGCTTGCGTGCACCGTCAGCATCGAGAGCCACCGTGGTAGAAGCGCGGTAGTCCTGATCTGCGGAGTCGTACTCCATTTCGGCATCGACAAGAGCGGTGCGGACATTCATCAGATCGGTAAAGGCGGAGACAACCTCGAACTTTTCGCCCAGGTCGTTGACCTCCTCTGCACCAGCATCGAGAACCGCCATAAGCAGGTCATCCTCGGTCAGCTCGCCCTTCGGCAGCTCGACGACACCCTTCTTTTCGAAGAGGTACGCCACGGCGCCGTTGTCTGCCATGTTGCCGTTGTTCTTGTTGAACGCCGAGCGCACATCGGAAGCAGCACGGTTACGGTTATCGGTCAGGCACTCCACAATCAAAGCGACACCGCCAGGTGCGTAACCTTCGTAGACAATGGTCTCCCAGTCAGCACCGCCGGACTCCTCGCCGGAACCACGCTTGCGGGCACGCTCAATGTTGTCGTTGGGAACCGAGGCCTTCTTGGCCTTCTTAATCATGTCATCGAGGGTGGGGTTACCAGCAGGATCACCGCCGCCGGTACGAGCCGCGACCTCGATGTTCTTGATCATCTTTGCCCACTCTTTGGCGCGCTTGGCGTCATTAGCAGCCTTCTTGTGCTTTGTGGTTGCCCATTTTGAATGACCCGCCATGTGCTAGTTCCTACCATTCCTCTCGTCAATACCCATGTAGATGGGAATTCGTCAGGTGTTCATTATACAAACCGGGGATTTAAATGCCGACAAGCTCTCGCAAAAAGAACTCGTGGAGCCGCGTCTCCCCCGTCGACTCCGGGTGAAAGCTGGTGGCCATCGCAGCCCCCTGCCGTACTCCGACCACTGTACCTGCGGTCTCTCCAGCCGATTCTGGCACCCGCGCTAGCACCTCAACATCATCACCGACACGCTCGACCCACGGTGCGCGAATAAAGGCGGCGTGTACAGGCGGCTGGTCACCACTGATCGCCAGCTGCGGAATATCCAAGTCAGTTTCGAAGGAATCCACTTGCCGGCCAAATGCGTTACGACGGACGGTGATGTCAATCGCCCCCAGGCTAACGGCATCCGGACGGGTATCGAGCACTTCGTCGGCAAGCAAAATCATGCCGGCGCAGGTGCCATATGCCGGAAGGCCATCGCGGAGGGCTTCCCGCAGCGGGTCTTCAAGCTCATTGAAGACCATCAGCTTGCTCATGGTTGTGGACTCGCCGCCGGGCAAAATTAGGCCGCTAAGCCCTTCCAGATCACGGGGCAAGCGCACCTTTCGGTGCGGGACGCCGAGCTGGTCAAGCACATATCCGTGTTCGGCACCGTTGCCCTGAAGAGCGAGGATACCGATTGTTTCCTGTGTCATTAATCTAGGTTCTCACTGCGAGCATCGAAGTTCGTCGCCACTGGCACGGGCTCGACACCCGGGGCCAGGCTTCGGGTCAGCCCTTCCTGCGTGACGACGGCCACGAGCTCGCCCTTTTGGTTAAAGATGCGACCGTGAGTCAATGCGCGACCCGCGTGCGCCGATGGCGAAATCTGGTCGTAGAGCAGCCATTCATCCGCACGGAACGGACGCATAAACCACATCGCGTGGTCGAGGCTGGCTTCCTGGACCTCAACGCCTGGATGCGGAACGAGTGCCGATGACAGCAAAGTCATATCCGACATATACGCCAGCGTGCAGACATGGAAGGTCTCGTTATCCGGCAGGCGATCCTTGCACCGGAACCACACCAGCTGCTGGGACGGGGTGTACTTGTTGTGTTCGAACTGATCATTCGGCACTACCCGGATATCCCAGTCCGCCCACTCGCGCATTAGTAGACGACGTGTGTTCGTCATCTCAGAGGTGTCGGTGACCACGTCTTCAGGATCTGGCACCTTGCGCATCACGTCAGAGTGCTCGAGTCCCTCATCCCCCTTACGGTGGAAGCTGACCTGCATGACGAAAATCGTACGGCCATCTTGCACAGCTTCGACGGATCGGTGGCAGAAAGACCGGCCGTCGCGAATACGCTTGACCATGTACACCGTCGGGATATGGGGGCGGCCCGGGCCTACAAAGTAGGCGTGGAGGGAGTTCACCGCGAAGGTATTACCCACCGTGCGCGTCGCCGCGACGAGGGACTGGCCGGCAACTTGGCCACCGAAAGTGCGCTGCAGGATTGACTTAATGACTGGGCCACGGAAAATGTCCCGGTCAATCTGCTCCAGATCTAATACCTCGCGGATGTTAGCCATTTTTACCAGCCACGCTCAGCGAGTCGGTGCGGCTGCGGAATCTCGTCGACGTTGATGCCGACCATTGCCTCGCCGAGACCGCGGGAGACATCAGCGATGACCTTCGGATCATCGTAGTGCTGGGTTGCCTGGACGATAGCCTTGGCGCGCTTCTCCGGATCACCGGACTTGAAGATACCGGAACCAACAAAGACACCCTCGGCACCGAGCTGCATCATCATTGCAGCGTCAGCCGGAGTTGCAATGCCTCCTGCGGTGAACAGCACGACTGGCAACTTACCGGTCTCAGCGACCTCGCGTACCAGCTCGTACGGTGCCTGCAGCTCCTTGGCGGCAACATAGAGCTCGTCCGGAGCCATAGAACGCAGACGGTTAATTTCAGCGCGGATGGTGCGCATGTGAGTCACAGCGTTGGAGACATCACCGGTACCGGCCTCGCCCTTGGAGCGAATCATGGCAGCGCCCTCGTTGATGCGGCGCAGAGCCTCACCCAGGTTGGTCGCACCACAGACGAAAGGCACGGTGAATTCGAACTTGTCGATGTGGTTCGAGTAATCGGCCGGGGTCAGAACCTCGGACTCGTCAATGAAGTCAACACCGAGGGACTGCAGAACCTGTGCCTCAACAAAGTGGCCGATTCGGGCCTTGGCCATAACCGGAATGGAGACGGCATTGATAATGCCCTCGATCATGTCCGGGTCAGACATACGCGACACGCCACCCTCTGCGCGAATATCGGCGGGGACACGCTCCAGCGCCATCACGGCAGTTGCGCCGGCATCTTCAGCGATCTTGGCCTGCTCCGGCGTAACGACGTCCATAATGACGCCGCCCTTCATCATCTCAGCGAAACCGCGCTTCACGCGTGCGGTGCCCTGCCCGGAGTTGTTCTCAACCGTGCTCAACGAACCCTACTTCCCTAATAAAACTGGTGAATGTGACCGTTTGTAGTCGTTTAACACTATAACGCCTGAACTAGACAGTGCTGTTCATTGAGTCACAAAACACGGCGAACTTCCAGCACAACAGCGAATTTTCCCACAATTAAGCAGTTGTCAGTCCGTCTGCAACATCGAAATATTCCGGTTCGGGTGCAGTGCCCGCCAGCCGCAGCGCGCGTACTAGCGGCCTGGCTCGCAGTGCTTTCGTATCCGTCACCGCATCATTGTAGAAACGGCGGGCGAGCTCGAGCCGCGTGTGGGCGTCAGAAAGCTCAATTGCCATCGTTCGGTCCACGGGCTGTTCCTCATAGAGCGCCACAATTTTCCTAGTCAGTTCGTTTTCCACGTCTGCGCGCTGTCCAGTGTTGTTGGCTCTAAGTGGTGTGGCTTCCACCTTCGTCACTACGCCGGCGAGTTCCGGGTAGGCGGCACGAGCGACTGCGGCCCTTCGCCCCAACGCCGCTTCCAGTGAAGAACGCGCCAAGTCCGTGCGAATGTGCATACGGTTCAAACGCGTCGCTGTCGATGAAGCCACCAAACCGCTAACGAGTACGACAATCAGCGCAATGACTAGGACAACGACCCAGATTGGAACGGTTACGTCCACCGAAAACCCACTTTCACTCCGCTGCGTTTAATCAGCTAACACGACGGAAATCTCTATGGCGCAATGACGACCTTTTCGCCATCCATGCGCACCGTATCGTACACACGCAGAACGCCGTCGGCGACCTGCGACCAGTCATACTCCCAAGCCCGTTTATGCCCGAGTGCGCGAAGCTCCTCCCCCAACTTTGACTGCGTCAAAAGGCGTACGACTGCATCCGCAAGGTCTGCGGAGTTACCGTTTTCAAAGTGAAGCCCGTAATGGCCGTCGTCAAGCACGAGTTTGAACGCATCGATGTCGCTGGAGATCACCGGCGCACCCGCCGCCATCGCCTCTACCAGCACGATGCCGAAACTCTCTCCACCACGCTGCGGGGCAATGTACGCATCCGCATCGGCGAGTATTGACGCCTTAGCATCCTCCGACAGTCTGCCGACGAAATGCAGGACATCTGCGTTTCTGCCCGCTTTACGACGAGCTGCCGCGACATCACCATCACCAACAACACAGACCTCAAGCTGTGGAATCTCTGCACGTATTGCCGGCAGCGCGTCGAGCAACACGTCAAAGCCCTTACGAGATTCGTCGAAGCGTCCGAGGAACACGAGCCGATAGCCCCCCTCACGCCGTGGCGGGATCTCAGGCAACGATGAGGCGGCCGGGCAGGACTCAAAATCTCCAACACGGACACCATTGGGAATGAGAACCGGGTCGCCGCCGAGTTGCTCAACCTGCCAGCGACGAGCCACTTCCGAGACAGCGATGCCTCCCCGAATGCGTTCAAGGTACTTCCGCAAAAATGGCGTGGCCAACTTCAATGCTAGGGAGTCCGTCGCCGCAGAGTGATAGGTCGCGACAATTGGCCCGACCGAGTTTACTAACGACAGCATTGAAAAACTGGGCGAATTCGGCTCATGGATATGAAGAATGTCAAAGCTACCTTCCTCGATCCATGTGCGGACTCGACGGCTCGTGCGGGGACCAAAAGACAGCCGAGCGACTGAGCCGTTATACGGAATCGGGATGGCGGCACCACCTCGAATAACGAAATCCGGCACATCCGCCTGCGCGCTAGCCGGGCCGATAAGACTGACCTCGTGGCCGCGGCGGATGAACTCCTCACACAAGTCAATCGCGTGAGCTTGAACCCCACCTGGAACATCGAACGAGTACGGGCACACCATTCCGATTCGCACGGCTACTTTGACCTCTTCTTATCCGCTGGCCACAGTGGCTGCATCATGTGCCAATCCGCTGGATGCTGAGCAA
Source organism: Corynebacterium sp. 401_CJEI (assembly GCF_001076435.1). NCBI lineage: Bacteria > Bacillati > Actinomycetota > Actinomycetes > Mycobacteriales > Corynebacteriaceae > Corynebacterium > Corynebacterium sp. 401_CJEI. Next base: position 7,857 of record NZ_JVIP01000027.1, on the reverse strand, counting down.
TATCAGATTCAAAAACAGTAGCGATGTCTTGGACAATGTCAGCTAGATTGCGCCCCTCAGTCGGCACGAATGGATGCGCTACAAAGCGCCAACCATCGCGCGTGTAGGACAGGCCCGCGGGCATAAGCCGAGCGCCCGTGTCCTGTGCCAGCTTTGCCGCGCCGACCGGCATTGTCGTCTGCTCGCCGAAAAAAGTGACCGGGACCCCGTGGCCGCCGAAGTCACGATCAGACAGCAGGCACACAACGCCACCGTCTTCCAATCGCTTCTGCAGTTCCGGCATCGCGGGTTTGCCACCGGTAAGCGGGAGAATGTGGAATCCGAGGGATTCGCGGTACTCCACGAAAGCGTCGTAAAGCACCTCTGGCTTCAGCCGTTCCGCCACGGTACTGAACCGGCCATGGCGGGAAACGAGCCACATACCTGCCATATCCCAGTTACCAGAATGCGGCAGTGGGATGACGATGGAATCTCCGGCCTCGAGGGCCTCAGCAACTCGTTCGAGCCCATCGCTGGTGGATTCGACCGTGTCTGCCAGCTCTGGAGAGGCGATGGAGGGCAACCGGAATGCCTCCACCCAATAGCGTAGATAGGAACGCATGGAAGCCCGAATAAACCCTTGCGGCACTTCCTCAGGCGGACAGCCCATAACGCGAGCCAGGTTCTTGCGAAGCTGGCGGGTCGTCGTGGGATTTGCTGCTACCCGATCGGCGGCTATGTTGCCGATGCGGTAGGCCACGCGTTCCGGCAGCAGACCAAAAATCTTCCACCCGGCCATATAGCCGAGCGCAACGAAATCATCTTTCGAGCGAGGCAGGAAGAAACTAGTCATCGTATCCTCCTTTAGTTGTTGGAATCAGCCGAACCCGTGGACTTCGTAGCAGAGTCAGGGTTGATAGATGAACTATCAGCTGCGCCTTCTGGCGGGGCGATGGGATCCAACGCTCCTGGCTGCTTAGCCACCATGTACAAGCGCTGAATGACGGTGAATACCGACCCAATCGCCAGGAGCCACATTGCGACGTAGAGGGCATAGTCCACGCCAAGCCCCTGGAGCCCAATGCCGATTAGACCGATAATCAGGCGCTCCGCACGTTCGACGAGACCGCCGTTGACCTTGAGGCCGCTAGCTTCTGCCCGAGCCTTAACGTAGGAAATGACCTGGGAAGATCCCATAGTGATCAGTGTCAGAATAAGCAGCACTGAATCCGCGTCATGGTGATACACCACCCAATACGCTATCGCCCCGAACAGTGCAGCATCCGTAATGCGGTCACAGGAAGCATCCAGCGTCGCTCCGTATTTCGTTCCCTGCCCTCGAAGTCTGGCCATCGTGCCATCGAGCAGGTCAAAAGCAGTGAAAATAGCGATTGACACCGCAGCTGCGAAAAGATGGTTGGTAGGAATCAGGATTACCGCAAGCAGAACGGAAACTACCGTTCCCACCAGGGTGACCGTGTTCGGGCTAATGCCGACCCGCAAAAGTGCAGCGGCAATCGGTTCAACTACTGGGCGGATTGGAGCCCTGCCACGGACACTCAGCATGCTGCCCCATCCTCTTGATTAAGGGCACGCCAGCCGTCGGCAAGCAACTCGCGAGTCTGACGAAGAGCCTGCGGTAACACTTTGGTGCCATCGATCACGGTCATAAAATTGCTGTCACCCGACCAGCGCGGTACGACGTGCATATGCAGGTGATCGGCGACCGAACCGCCGGAGGCCTTGCCTAAGTTGAAACCTACATTGACGGCGTGCGGGCGCGAAACCGATTTGAGAGTACGAACCGCATGCTTGGCAAATCGCATCATCTCGGCTGTTTCTTCGTCGGTCAAGTCCTCAAGGTTGGCGACTTCGCGATATGGAACCACCATGAGGTGCCCTGGGTTGTACGGGAACAGATTCAAAACGGCGTACACCCACTCGCCGCGAGCGATAATGAGTGCTTCCTCATCGCTTTGCTTCGGCAAATCAACGAAGGGGTTACGAGATGGCTTGGAGTTATGCACACCACGCTTGACGATGTAGTCCAGCCGGTAGGGTGCCCATAAGCGCGTGAGCCGATCCGGTTCGCCGTAACCGCTGTCGACGTATACGCCATCAGACGATTCCTGCTGGCCGGCATTGCCCTGCTGCTGCGGAGGCAACTCTTCACTTCCCGACTGATTCACTGCCATCCCCTTCGTTGCGTGGCCGGGACCCCATTCGAGCCCCGACCACATATATTTCTCTGCTGTAGTTTACGACCTCGCGGTCAACTTCTTTGGATTACCACGCGTGGTTCACCAGTTAAAACAACGCGGTCGAATTAGAGAGCGTTAACGACCTCTAGAGAGCAGAGACATTCTCCTTGTTCGGCTGTTCGTTATTCCGCGAAGCAACCCAATCACAGATGATGTCGACAGCCTTCTCAACTGCCATCCCGTTAATCTGAGTGCCATCGAGGAACCGGAAGCTGACGGCTCCTGCCTCAATGTCGCGGGCACCAGCCAGAATCATGAACGGAACCTTGGCCTGGGTGTGGTTGCGAATCTTCTTCTGCATGCGGTCATCGGACGTATCCACGTGGACGCGGATGCCACGAGACTTCAGCTGTGCAGCAAAGCCCTCCAGGTGTGGGATACAGTCATCCGCAACCGGAATACCAACAACCTGTTCCGGAGCCAGCCAAGCCGGGAAAGCACCTGCGTAGTGCTCCAATAGGACGCCAAAGAAACGTTCGATGGAGCCGAAAAGCGCACGGTGAATCATAATCGGGCGCTTCTTGGTTCCGTCAGGTGCGGTGTACTCGAGCTCGAAGCGCTCCGGCAGGTTGAAGTCGAGCTGTACCGTCGACATCTGCCAAGTACGGCCGATGGCATCGCGGGCTTGGACGGAAATCTTCGGACCATAGAAAGCGGCTCCGCCCGGATCAGGAACGAGCTCGAGGCCAGAAGCATCGGCAACGCGCTGGAGAATAGCTGTGGACTTCTCCCAAATTTCATCCGAGCCGACGAACTTCTTTTCGTCCTTCGTAGACAGCTCCAGGTAGAAGTCATCCAGGCCGTAGTCACGCAGAAGCGAAATGATGAAGTCGAGGACATTAGTGAGCTCTTCTTCCAGCTGATCCTCGGTGCAGTAGATGTGGGCATCGTCCTGCGTAAAGCCACGGGCTCGGGTAAGACCGTGGATAACGCCTGATTTCTCGTAGCGGTAGACGGTGCCGAACTCGAACATACGAATCGGAAGTTCACGGTAGCTGCGACCACGCGATGCGAAAATGAGGTTGTGCATCGGGCAGTTCATCGGCTTGACGTAGTAGTCCTGCGGAGCCTTGGTGCAGTTGCCGTGTTCGTCATATTCGCCGTCGAGCTGCATCGGCGGGAACATGCCATCCGCGTAGAAGTCCAGGTGACCAGACTTCTTGAACAAGTCACCCTTAGTTACGTGCGGCGTGTTCACAAAGTCATAGCCCGCTTCGATATGACGGCGACGGGAGTGCTGCTCCATCTCGTTGCGGATGATGCCACCCTTGACATGGAATACCGGGAAACCAGAACCAATCTCATCCGGGAAGCTGAACAAATCCAGCTCGGAGCCCAAACGGCGGTGATCGCGCTTCTCAGCCTCGAGCATGCGGTCGAGGTACTCGTCTAACGCTTCCTTGGACTCCCACGCAGTGCCGTAAACACGCTGCAGGTTATCTCGAGATTGGTCACCCCGCCAGTACGCAGCGGAAGAACGCATGATCTTAAAAGCAGGGATGTAGCGGGTGGTCGGCACGTGCGGGCCGCGGCAAAGATCAAACCACTCGGTCTCACCGGTACGCGGATTGACGTTGCGGTAGCCGGTCAAGGTCGTGCCTGCACCACCGACGTCGACATTGGCCTCATCATCTTCGGCCACCTTGCCGGCCGACTTTTCAACAATCAGCTCGAGCTTATACGGCTCGTCGGCAAGCGCTTCCTGCGCCTGATCGGCAGACTCGAACGCGAAGCGCTCGAATCGCTGACCAGACTTGATGATCTTCTTCATACGCTTTTCGATGCGCTTGAGATCCTCCGGCGAGAAAGGCTCATCGACACGGAAGTCGTAGTAGAAACCATTGTCGATGGCAGGGCCAATGCCCAGCTTCGTCCCAGGGAACTCCAACTGCACGGCCTGAGCCATCACGTGAGTCGCAGAGTGGCGGATGACATCGCGACCGTCCGGAGTATTCGCCGGAACGGGCTCGAAGACGGTTTCCACTTCTGGCTTAAAGGACAGATCCTTCAAATTGCCTTCAGGGTCGCGGACACAAACGATGGCGTCAACGCCCTTGTTCGGGAAACCCAGGTCTCTCATCGCCTCGCCCGCAGAAACTCCTGCGGGCACGGAAAACGGTGCTGGGGTTGCAAATTCTTCTGACACGGCGTGCGTGTACTCCTTTTCAAAGTGTCTTCGAAAATCACATACCTGGTGACCTTCGTCAGTCGTTCACACACTTTACCGCACGGTCAAAACTCAGGCCTCGAAAAGGTCCTGGGCCCAGTACTCCTCCTCAGAAGTTCCTCGTGGCATAACAAACACGGCGGATCCAATGTGGAAAATCCACTGATTGAGACGGTCGTTCTTGGACAGCCGCTCTTGAATCGGATTGAACTGCTCCAACGGGTCCTTCTGGAAACAAATGAATACCAGGCCGGTGTTGGTCTCGAATCGACCATTCGGTTCCGGTGGCAGGTCATAGTTGTAGACCCGTCGCAGAATCCGCTGATTAGGTTTCTCTTTCGGAGGCATTGACAGCGCAACATGGCTGTTCGGATCCGTCAGAGGCAGACCATATTCATCAGTCTTCGCCAGGTCGACGGTCTCAAACTCGTCCTTACCTCCAATTGGCGCGCCGGTGCCGATATCTCGGCCGGTAATAACAGTGCGGCTTTCGCGGTCCAACACATCCCAGCCTGGAATATCCATTTCGATACGGCGGACAACCATCGCTGTACCGCCCCGCAACCAATCCGGACCACTATCAATCCACACCTGCTTGTCGAATTCTTCACGAGTGCGCGGGTTGACCGTACCGTCCTTCTGACCGAAGAGATTGCGCGGGGTCTCGCCTTCCTGCGTAGAACCATTGGCGTGCTGGAAACCAGCTTGCACCCAGTGAACATCCAAATAAGAACCTGCATTTCGGATCATCATTCGGGCCGCATGGGAGACCATTACTGGGTCGTCCGCACAAATCTGCAGGCACAGGTCTCCGCCGTTCCACTCCGGGCGGAGCTCATCGTTAACGTACTTTGGCAGATCTCCCAGCCACTCAGGCTTCTGGTCTTCCCTATCGATGATTGTGAAGAAATTCTCCCCATATCCAACTGTGATAGTCAGATTGGCCGGACTCCCCATGAGCTCGGGTTCCAAATCCGTTCGAGTAGCCTTGCCGGCTGTCATTCGGCGGGCGTCATCCGTCCAGGCACGCATGAGGTTTTGGAGGCGATTGCGATCGACCCCCTTCTTCACGTTGAAGGCTATTAGCCATAGATTCGCCTGTGCGGGCGTCGCAATCCCCGCCTGGTGAGCGCCATCAAAAGGTACGGTTGCTGTCTGCAAAGGCGGTTTCGGTGGCTCTTCCTGTGGACGTTCCAACCCAATCGCCTGGGCTTCCGGCGCCCCCAGGGCGAGCGCTGAGGCTCCTGCGGCGGTGCCGAGCCCGCCAAGAAAACGCCTTCTGGAAAAGCCTTCGGACATGTTGTGCACTCTTACCTTTCTGATTACTTCGAACTGGAGCACATGAGATGGCTGGGAATCCGCCAACTTTTCAATAGCTTCAACGCAACCACTGGCCTATCCAATTCGACCGTATCGAAAACCTTTTTCGGAAAAAGAAAAGCGCCGGAGTTCGTTGCATATGCTGCAATAACCTGCCAACTCCAGCGCTTCTGCCACCATTAGATTCCAGTTAGTCAATTCCTCGACGTACCTGAGCTCACGCCCGCTTTACGACGAGCGATTACTTGACCAACTTGTCACAAGAATTAGTGACCCGAGTGATCCATCTCACCGCCGCCCATGTGCTCTGGGTTGTTCAGGTCACCGTCATTACCGTAGTCCTCTTCACCCGCTGGCTGGACGCGAACCTCAACGTCCTGGGTAATGCTAGAGCCGTCGGAAAGCTCAATGACGAGCTTGTACTCAGCTCCCACATCCATAGCTTCATCATTGTTCATGATCATGAAGTGAGTGCTACCCGGTTCGAGAACGAGTTCGCCATAAGCAGGAATCGTCAAACCTTCCGGCACCTCGAACATCTTGCCGTCCTTGGTATCGTGCTGCTCGAACTTCGTGCCTTCCTTCAGCCCCTCAAGCTTGAAGGAGGAAACCTTGATGTCCTTATCGGTGTTGTTGGTCAGCGTACCGAAGATGGCGGTCATGCCCTTGTCAGCCGGCTTTTCCTTGATGTAGGCATCGGCCAGCTGCACAGCAGCATCACTCTTCTCCATCTCAGAAGTAGCCTCGGTCGCAGCGGAGGTTGCGGACTCAGTCACCTCAGCAGCAGTGTTATCGTCGGACGAGCAACCTGCCAGAGCAAGGGTCAGGGCTGCGGAACCAGCGATCAGTGCAGTTGCAGTGCGATTGAGCTTCATGTGTCTATTTTGCCTTTCGATTAATAACGATGACGACAGCGGCGATGATGACGATGAGTCCACCACCGAGGCCATAAGCCCATAGCGGTATTGACTTCGTTTCCTCGGCGTGCGCACCGGTCTGACGAGATTCTGCCCCGGCTTCGGCTGCGCCAGCAGCATCCGGATCAGCCACTGAGAAAGAGGTCTTTCCTCGGGTGGAGTGACCATCAGAGGAGGTGATTTGGAAACCAATGATGTAGTTACCAGGGCCTGGATTAATATCCTCAGGGATATCCAAAGAGACCTCATTACCCACTACCTCTGGCTCGTGGGAGTACAGGACTTCCTTGGCATCTGCATCACTAATTGCAACGGTGTTGAAATTGTTCTTGGGGTTGCCGGAGAACTTGAGAGAAACGTGGTGCGGAAATTCATCGAGAACCTGCTTGTCGCCTGGGTTAGACGACAGCACGGAATCGTGAGCATGCGCGGGGCCAGCATTAATAACTGACGCGCCTGCAAAGACTACAAGCGTCGCAGCGGCGGCTACTGCACGCCGGAAACCCGACTTTGAGAACCGAAACGTTTCGCCTGAAGCGACCCGGGGACTCACTAGAACAGTTCAACTCCTTTAAGCGGGACAGTTCGAGAAGAACAGCAGTAGTCTGACCGCTGCCCTTATACCTATTGTCGGATGGTAGTCCAGAAAAGTTCCCGAGAGGGACGAATATAGTTCAGGTCACACAGCAAAACCCCGGCCGCGCAGTTTTTATACGATGCGTCGACCGGGGTTTTAAATGGTAGTCCCAACTGGGTTCGAACCAGCGACCTTTCCGGTGTGAACGGAACGCTCTTCCACTGAGCTATGGGACTCGGACAGAAAAGCACTAAGCCTTTGCTGCTCTGCGGAATAAGTTAGCACGCGTTTTGGAAGTTTCCCTAATTGGGTTGCATTGCGTTTGCGATTGCGCAGTTCGACGATTTATTACCCCACCGATGGAACTCCATGACGATAGCGACTCGATAGCCCCCAGTAACCAACCCACGAAAGCGAATAAATGACATCGTTGCGATTCAGAGGCATCAAAGGTTGGTCTTTAGCCCTACGCCCACAGGCACAATACAGATGTTCACCTGGTAATTTGTAATCAATCGCACAAGCACGCTAAAGTATCTTTCGCACCGCAAGAGAGCAATTGAGATTCTCCTTCGCTCTCCTTGCAACGTGATGCGGATGTAGCGCAGCTGGTAGCGCATAACCTTGCCAAGGTTA